>NZ_JBNHGE010000010.1:0-101030 GCF_059090935.1 Arthrobacter sp. Y3223166
TGCCCACTGGCTGGCTCCAGGCCGTTCGGCAGCCGGTTCCGGCCCGTTAACGAGGGGAAGCCCCATCAGCGTTTCGCCGTTGGTGGGGCTTCGACTCTTTGATCCAAAGGTGACGCTTTGGGTCTCGCGAACTCCGCCGATCTTCAGGTCTTCCGAGCCTCGTCACAGGCTGGCAGTTTGTGGAACTGGTCCACTACTTGTCACTGAATCTTTGGTGTTCGGTCCCGCATCTTTTGGGGGATGCGTATAGATATTTATACTCCTGCGCAAGCCGACACGCCATAGTTTCGCGGATTGTTTTCCGAAACCAGGGCGCGCCGGCCGGCGGCGTCTGGGTCCCGCGGACGACGCCCGCTTGAGGCGTTCGCTCCAGGCCCGAACGGTTAGTCGAACTCGGGGCTGGTGGTCCGGGAGCGCTTGATCTCGTAGAAGTACGGGAACTCGGCCAGGGCCACGGCGCCGTCGAAAATCTTTCCGGCGGTTTCGCCGCGCGGGATGCGGGTCAGCACCGGCCCGAAGAAGGCGGTGCCGTTGAAGGCCACGACCGGGGTGCCGACTTCGTCGCCCACCTTGGAGATGCCTTCTTCGTGGCTGGCGCGCAGCTGCTCGTCATATTCGTCGGACGTGGCGAAACGGGCCAGGTCGGCGGGCAGGCCGACCTCTTCCAGCGCGGCGGCAGTCACGGCCTCATAGTCCTTGTTGCCCTCGTTGTGGATGCGGGTGCCCATGGCGTCGTAGAGCTTCCCCACGTAGGCCTCGCCGTGCAGTTCACGGGCGGCGATGATCACGCGGACCGGGCCCCACGCCTTCTTTAGGAATTCCTTGTACTCCTCCGGCAGCTCGTCGCGACCGTCGTTGAGCACGGCCAGGCTCATCACGTGCCAGTCGACCTTGACGTCGCGGACCTTCTCCACCTCCAGCATCCAGCGGGAGGTGATCCAGGCGAACGGACAGGCCGGATCGAACCAGAAGTCAACGGTGGACGGCGCAGCGCTTTCAGACATACGGCAAGAACTCCTTCTTGAGGACTGGTTATACGTACTGTTGTGGGTAACTGCCGCGCCGGCAGTTTTGTTCCGCCGACCCGGCAGGTGCCCGTGCAACTGCGCCCCCGATACGGGCGGTCAGGCGGAATCGCGGCGGCGGATGGCTTCGACGTCGTGCGGGATGAAGGTGGGGTCCGCCCCGGTCAGGACCGTCTCGGCCGTAATCACGGCGGTGGCGATGTCGTCGCGGCCGGGCAGGTCGAACATGATCGGCTGCAGAGTTTCTTCCATGATGGCCCGGAGGCCCCGCGCGCCGGTTCCGCGTTCCAGCGCCAGGTCGGCAACCGCTTCCAGGGCGTCCTGCTCGAAGGACAGCTCTACGCCGTCCAGTTGGAACATCTTCTGGTACTGGCGGATCAGCGCGTTCTTCGGCTCGGTGAGGATCCGGATCAGCGCAGGCCTGTCGAGCTCGGCCACGGTGGTGATCACCGGCAGGCGGCCGATGAACTCCGGGATCAGCCCGAACTTGAGCAGGTCTTCGGGCATGACTTCGCCGTAGTTGTCCTGCTGGGCGACGGCGTCCTTGAGCGGCGCGCCGAAGCCGATGCCCTTGCGTCCGGCCCGCGAGCCGATGATTTCTTCCAGGCCGGCGAAGGCCCCGGCGACGATGAAGAGGATGTTGGTGGTGTCGATCTGGAGGAACTCCTGCTGCGGGTTCTTCCGCCCGCCCTGCGGTGGCACCGAAGCGACGGTTCCTTCCAGGATCTTCAGCAGGGCCTGCTGCACGCCTTCACCGGAGACGTCGCGGGTGATCGAGGGGCCCTCGCTCTTGCGGGTCACCTTGTCGATCTCGTCGATGTAGATGATGCCCTGCTCGGCCTTTTTGATGTCGTTGCCGGCGGCCTGGATCAGCTTGAGCAGGATGTTCTCCACATCCTCGCCCACATAACCGGCTTCGGTCAGCGACGTCGCGTCCGCCACCGCGAACGGCACGTTCAGCTGGCGGGCCAGCGTCTGGGCCAAGTAGGTCTTGCCGCAGCCGGTGGGGCCGATCAGCAGGACATTCGACTTGGCGATCTCCACATCCTGGAGCCCGCCGGCGGCAGCCAGGCCGGCGCTGCCCGTAGCGGCGTGGCCGGAGCGGATGCGCTTGTAGTGGTTGTACACGGCCACGGCCAGGGCACGCTTGGCGGGTTCCTGGCCGATCACGTACTCCTGCAGGAAGCCGTAGATTTCCCGGGGCTTGGGCAGCTCCAGCAGCTCGGAGGCGGCACCGGCGCCGAATTCTTCCTCCAGCAGTTCGTTGCACAGCCCGACGCATTCGTCGCAAATGTACACGCCGCCGCCGGCGATCAGCTTCTTCACCTGCTTCTGGCTCTTGCCGCAAAACGAGCACGTGAGCAGCTCTGCGCTTCCGCCGGTCCGGGCCATAGTGTGTCCCCTTGTCTGGTCCTCGATCGATCGTCCGGTGGTCCGGAGCAGTGCAGTGTCAGGCCGACTTGTTCCGACGCTTGGCGACCACGTCGTGGGAGATCAGCGCCGGTTCCGCCTTGTTCAGCACCACCTCCGCGGTGATCACGACGGAGGCGATGTCCTCGCGGCTGGGCAGGTCGAACATGACCGGCTGCAGGGTCTCTTCGATGATCGCGCGCAGCCCGCGGGCGCCGGTGCCCCGTTCCAGCGCGAGGTCTGCCACGGCCTCCAGCGCTTCCTGCTCGAAGCTCAGTTCCACGCCGTCCAGCTGGAACATCTTCTGGTACTGGCGCAGCAGGGCGTTCTTCGGTTCGGTCAGGATCTTGATCAAGGCCGGGCGGTCCAGGTTGGACACCGTGGTGATCACCGGCAGGCGGCCGATGAACTCCGGGATCAGGCCGAACTTCAGCAGGTCTTCGGGCATGACCTCGCCGTAGCTGTCCTTCTCCCCCGCCGCGTCCTTGAGCGGGGCGCCGAAGCCGATGCCCTTGCGGCCGGCCCGTGAGCCAATAATCTCCTCCAGCCCGGCGAAGGCGCCGGCGACGATGAACAGCACGTTGGTGGTGTCGATCTGGATGAATTCCTGGTGCGGATGCTTCCGGCCGCCCTGGGGCGGCACGGACGCGACCGTGCCCTCGAGGATCTTCAGCAGCGCCTGCTGGACGCCCTCCCCGGAGACGTCACGGGTGATGGACGGGTTCTCGCTCTTGCGCGAGATCTTGTCGATTTCATCGATGTAGATGATGCCCTGCTCGGCCTTTTTCACGTCGTAATCGGCGGCCTGGATGAGCTTGAGCAGGATGTTCTCCACGTCTTCGCCCACGTAGCCGGCTTCGGTCAGCGCCGTGGCGTCCGCAACGGCGAACGGGACGTTCAGCCGGCGGGCCAGCGTCTGGGCCAAGTAGGTCTTGCCGCAGCCGGTGGGCCCGATCAGCAGGATGTTGGACTTGGAAACTTCCACGTCCTCCAGCGGGCTGGCATCGGAGAGGTTGGCGGTCCCCTTGGGCGCATGCCCGGACTGGATCCGCTTGTAGTGGTTGTAGACCGCCACGGCCAGCGCACGCTTGGCGGGCTCCTGGCCGATCACGTATTCCTGCAGGAAGTCGAAGATCTCCCGCGGCTTGGGCAGTTCGAAGCTGCCCAGGTCCGACACCTCGGCCAGCTCCTCTTCGATGATCTCGTTGCAGAGCTCAATGCATTCGTCGCAGATGTACACGCCGGGGCCGGCGATCAGCTTGCGGACCTGTTTCTGGCTCTTGCCGCAGAAAGAGCACTTGAGCAGGTCAGCGCTCTCACCTATGCGAGCCATATCCGTCCCCTTACTTGGTCTACGTCGGCAGCTGTGCCGCGGCCGCTGCGCCGCCCGAACAATTGCCGGACAGTCGCCGCGCCGCCGAGGCCAGCTGACAACAACTCTAATTCACTGCGCCGACAGTTTCAGTAACAACACTGCCCGCGGTGCGATATGACGCGCCACGGGCAGTGCAGGCATTGAGACTATTTTACGGTACTTACTTGGTGATCGCCGGTTTGTGGATCTTGCGGGAGTCGAGCACCTGGTCGATCAGCCCGTATTCCAAGGCACCCGCGGCCGTGAGGATCTTGTCCCGCTCGATGTCCTTGTTGACCTGCGCGGCGTCCTTGCCCGAATGCATGGCCAGCGCGTCTTCCAGCCACTTGCGCATCCGCATGACCTCGTCGGCCTGGATCTGCAGGTCGGAGGCCTGACCGTGTTCGCCGCCGCCCAGCGCCGGCTGGTGGATCAGCACGCGGGCGTTCGGCAGGGCCAGCCGCTTGCCCGGGGTGCCCGCTGCCAGCAGCACGGCCGCGGCACTGGCCGCCTGGCCCAGGCACACGGTCTGGATTTCCGGGCGGATGTACTGCATGGTGTCGTAGATCGCGGTCATCGCGGTGAACGAGCCGCCCGGCGAGTTGATGTAGATGGTGATGTCGCGGTCCGGGTCCGTCGACTCGAGGACCAGCAGCTGGGCCATGACGTCGTCGGCCGAGGCATCGTCGACCTGGACGCCCAGGAAGATGATCCGGTCCTCGAACAGCTTGGTGTAGGGGTCCTGGCGCTTGAAGCCGTAGGGGGTGCGCTCCTCGAACTGGGGCAGCACATAGCGGTTCTGCGGCATGTTGGCGGCGAAACCGCCGGCAGCGGCACCGAAGTTGTAGTCCATGAGATTCTCCTGCTTGTATTCGGGTCGGTGGCGCGTAGGCTCAGGAATCCTGGGAGGCGGAGCCGCCCTGGGTCCCGCCGCCGCCGGAAACGCCGCCGGCGTGGGCCGAAATCTTGTCGAAGAAGCCGTAGGCCAGGCCTTCCTCGGCCGTGAACCACTTGTCGCGGTCGTTGTCGATCAGGATCTGCTCCACCGACTGGCCGGTCTGCTCGGCGGTCAGTTCGGCCATGACCTGCTTCATGTGCAGGATCAGTTCGGCCTGGATCTTGATGTCGGAGGCCGTGCCGCCGATGCCGCCGGAGGGCTGGTGCATCAGGATGCGCGCGTGCGGGGTGGCGTAGCGCTTGCCCTTGGTGCCCGAGGAGAGCAGGAACTGGCCCATGGAGGCCGCGAGGCCGGTGGCCACGGTCACCACGTCGTTCGGGATGAACTTCATGGTGTCGTAGATGGCCATGCCGGCGGTCACCGACCCGCCGGGCGAGTTGATGTAGAGGTAGATGTCCTTCTCCGGGTCCTCGGCCGAGAGCAGCAGCAGCTGCGAGCAGATGGCGTTGGCGTTCTCGTCGCGCACCTCGGAGCCCAGCCAGATGATGCGTTCTTTGAGCAGGCGGTTGTAGATGTAGTCTTCGCGGCTGGCCGCTTCGACCGAAGCCATTCTCGGAGTGGCGGATTCATTCGACATGCTGAAATACCTCTCGCTTCTTCCCCGGGCGGTACCGTCACCGGCGGCCCTAAGGTCGTTTACCTACTTGGACAGTAACGTGTTCCGCTGCCCGATTCCTCCCGCACGGCGCGCTGTTCGCTGACGGCGCATCAGGCCCGTGAGGGCGCGGGAAAGCGCTCTGCCGGCAGCAGAAAATGACGACGGCGGAGCGACCTTTGGGGCACACTCGCCCGAGGCGGGGGCCCGGTTCCACGGGCACGGCCGCCGCCGGTCAGGGAGGGAAAGGGGCCCGGTTCCGCCGGCTCGGCCGCCGCCGATCAGGGAGGGAAGCCCGCGCACCGGAGCGGGGCACCGTCGTCGTGCGCGGGAATTAAAGCGGCGGACCGCCGGTTCCCCGTAAAGGGGATCCGGCGGTCCGACCTGCGGCAGCGCCGCTACTACTTCTTCGGTGCGTCCTCGGCGGCCTCTTCGGCGGCGTCGGTGTCTTCGATCGACTCGGTGTCGGCCGCGTCAGCTTCGGCTTCTCCGGCCTCGGCGTTGGCGGCCTCGGCCTCGGCGGCCTGGATCATGTCTTCGACGTTGGGCTCTTCTTCGCCGGCGGGGCGGACGAAGTCGCTCAGGTCCACCTCGTTGCCGTTCGTGTCGGTGACCTTGGCCAGCTCCAGCACCTTGGCCAGGGCCTTGCGGCGGCGGACCTCGCCCACCATCATGCCGACCTGGCCGGACTGGTCCAGCAGTTGCGCGAACTGGTTCGGGTCCATGCCGTACTGGCCGGCGGAGGACACGATGTAGTCGATCAGCTCGGCCTGGCTGACGCCCAGCTCTTCCTTGTCGGCCACGGCGTCGAGCACGATTTCGTTGCGGAAGGCCTTCTCGGTGTTCTCGCGGACCTCGGCGCGGTGCTCCTCGGTGTCGTGGTCTTCACCGTGGCTGTTCTCCGGGCGGAAGTGCTGTTCCATCTGCTCTTCGACGACGGAGTCCGGAACCGGAACCTCGACCAGTTCCATCAGCTTGTCCAGCACCTTGTCGCGGGCCTCGACGCCCTGCTCCATGATCTTGGCGTCGGCGGCCTGCTTGGCGAGGTCTTCCTTCAGCTCGGCGATGGTGTCGAACTCGCTGGCCAGCTGGGCGAAGTCGTCGTCGGCCTCGGGAAGCTCGCGCTCCTTGACGGCCTTGACCTTCACGGTGACCGTGGCGTCCTTGCCGGCGTGCTCGCCGCCGGCAAGCTTGGTCTCGAAGGTGGCGTCCTCGCCGGCGCTCAGCGCGGTAACGGCCTCGTCCAGGCCCTCCAGCATGGTGCCGGCGCCCACCTGGTAGGACAGGTCCGCGGCGGAGTCCACCTCTTCGCCGTCCACCTTGGCGGACAGGTCCATGGTGATGAAGTCGTCGGCAACGGCCGGACGGTCAACGCTCTTCAGGGTGCCGAAGCGGCCGCGCAGGTCGTCCAGCGCCTTCTGGATGTCTTCCTCGGAAGCCTCGGTAGCTTCGACGGTGACCTCGAGGCCGGCGTACTCGGGCAGCTCGATCTCGGGGCGGACGTCGACCTCGACGTGGAAGGCGAGCTGGCCCTCGGTGGCGGCCGGGTCGGGGACCTCAGTGATTTCAACCTCGGGGCGGCTCAGCGGGCGGATGCCGGTCTCTTCGACGGCGCCCTGGTAGAAGCCGTTCAGCCCCTCGTTAATCGCCGTCTCGATCACGTAGCCGCGGCCCACGCGCTGGTCGATCAGCTTCGCCGGAACCTTGCCCTTGCGGAAGCCCGGAACCTGGATCTGGCTCGCGATGGTCTTGTACGCCGCGTCGATGCTGGGCTTCAGTTCCTCAAAGGGGACCTCAACATTGAGCTTGACCCGGGTAGGGGTGAGGTTTTCGACAGCGCTCTTCACAGCGTTAGAACTCCTGATTGCTATTGGGGTTAAATCTGCACCAAGAATACAGAGTCGGGGCGACAGGACTCGAACCTGCGATCTCCTGCTCCCAAAGCAGGCGCGCTAGCCACTACGCTACGCCCCGTAGTGCACACGCAAGTCTACGGGCATTCCCGGCCTGCGGCACAATCACCGCGCAACCGGACGCCGCCAGCACACGTCGCATGACTGAATCGGCTGCGAACAGAAAAGGCGGCCCGTGCCGGACCGCCTCCCTGACGCGAGGGGATGACGGGAATCGAACCCGCGTAATCAGTTTGGAAGACTGAGGCTCTACCATTGAGCTACATCCCCGAGGACGTTGAAACTTTAGCACGAGGGCGGGCCCGTTCGACAAATCGGAGGGCGCCCCGACGCGGCGGAAACAGTGCGCCGCGACCCGGGGGAACCATGCGCCCCTACCCCGACTCATCCGTTGCAGGGTAAATCGTCGAGAGCAGGGGCTATGGACCCTGCGTTGGCCGATAAACCCTGCAATGACGAAAATTTGGGTGGCCTGTGTGAACCCGTCGGCGGTGTAGGGAAGGCGGGCGCGCCGGCGGCGCAGGGAGGCAGGCTGCGGCCCGAACGCTTCAGGCCCGCTGGCAGGTTGGGCACCAGTACAGCTTGCGGGCGGCCATGTCCGTGACGGCGACCGGCGTCCCGCACAGCCGGCACGGCATCCCCTGCCGCTTGTACACGTAGTGGGCGTTGTCCGGCCAGACCGGCAGCGAGCGGCCGGCGGCCTCGGCGTCGCGGTGTTCGGGGCGGGTGGTGATGATCTTGCCGTCGCGGACTCCGTCGCGCATGACGGCCTCGATGTCTGCCCACAACAGCGCCGCTTCCGCCGGCGGGACACGTTGCCCGGGCAGCCACGGGTTCAGCCCGCGGCGGAACAGCGTCTCCGCGCGGTAGACGTTCCCGACTCCGGCCACCACGTTCTGGTCCATCAGCAACTGCCCCACCGCGGTGCGCTTCGCGGTCAGCCGGCGGACGAACTCGGCGCCGCGGTCCGCCGCGTCCTGCAGCGGGTCCGGCCCCAGTTTGCCGACGACGGCGGACGCCTCCGCGGGCGTGAGCACCTCGCAGGCGGTGGGGCCGCGCAGGTCGGCCCAGCCGTGGGCCGACACCAGCCGGACGCGCACCTGGCCCACCGGCTCCGGCGGGCCGGAGTACGCGGCCGGCGCATCGTCGTCGTACGTTTCCTGCTCCCCCACCCGGCGCGGCGCCCCGATGCTGGAGGCGCCGCGGAAGCTCTCGTCTCCGCCGAAGCTCCACGCCCCGTAGAGGCCCAGGTGCACGCGCAGGACGAGGCCGTTGTCGAACTCCAGGAACAGCTGCTTGCCGTGTGCCCGGGCGGCCAGCAGCCGCGCGCCGTCGAGCCGGGCGGCGCCGGCGGCGAAGCGGCCCTGCGGGCTGGACACGGCGAGGCGCCGGCCGGCGAAAACGTCCTGGAACTGGCGGGCCAGGCGGTGGACGGAATGGCCTTCTGGCATGACCGGCGGCCGCTAGGCCGGGATGTCGCCGGTGGTCTCGTAGGAGGCGATCTTGCCGATCCGGCGGACGTGGCGCTCGGCGTTGGAGAACGGCTCGGCCAGGAATGCCTCGATGATGGCGGTGGCTTCCTCGACGCTGTGCTGGCGGCCGCCGACGGCGACGACGTTGGCGTCGTTGTGTTCGCGGGCCAGCTTCGCGGTGTCCAGGTTCCAGGCCAGCGCGGCCCGGATGCCCTTGACCTTGTTGGCGGCGATCTGCTCGCCGTTGCCCGAGCCGCCGAGCACGATGCCCAGCGACTCCACGCCGGCGGACTGGTCTTCGACGACGGCGAGCGCGGCGCGGATGCAGAACGAGGGGTAGTCGTCCTCCGGGTCGTACGCGGTGGGGCCGTGGTCGGTGACGTCGTGGCCTTGGCCGGTCAGATGCTTGATCAGGTGGTGGCTCAGTTCCAGGCCGGCGTGGTCGGTGGCAATGTGAACGCGCATGGACGGTCCTTCTGTGGCGTGCGGGAGGGCGAATAACGGCTTCCAGCCTACTGGAGCGGTGCCGGCGGAACGGATTCCGGTGCCGCACCCCTGTCGGGCTTCGGCCGCCGTCGATAGTGTGCCCCTATGGAGCCAGTAATCAGCGACTACCTCGAGTCCGTCCTTGCCGGCCTCGCCGGCAACACCGAGGGGTCGCTGGCCGGTGATCCGGAAGAACTCGGGGTCGAGGATCCGGATTTGTTCGCGCTGAGCATGACGATGGCCGACGGATGCACCTATGAGGCCGGCGATACGCGGTCCGAGTTCTCCATCCAGTCGATCTCCAAGCCCTTCACCTATGCCATGGCGCTGGCCGGGCACGGCTTCGAGGACGTGCGCGAGAAGATCGATGTGGAGCCCTCCGGGGACGCGTACAACGAGATCAGCCTGGAAGCGGATACCGGCCGGCCGCGCAACGCGTTGATCAACGCCGGGGCCATCGCCGCCTCGTCCCTGGTGGTCGACCGCTACGGTGACGACGCCTTCGAGCAGCTCCGACTAAATTATTCGGCCTGTGCCGGACGCGACCTGGTTATGAACCAGACGGTGTACGAGTCCGCGCTCCGTACGGGCGACCGCAACCGGGCCCTCGCCTACCTGCTGAAGAGCCAGGGCGTGATCGAGCACGACACCGAGGCCGCCCTGGACCTGTATTTCCGGCAGAACTCCCTCAGCGTCTCCTGCCGCGATCTGGGGATCATGGCAGCCACCCTGGCCAACCGCGGAGTCAACCCGACGACCCGCGAGGAGGTCCTGACGCCCCGGATCGCTGAGCACGTGCTCAGCGTGATGACGACCTGCGGCATGTACAACGACGCCGGGGACTGGGTGGCGGGCATCGGGCTGCCGGCCAAGAGCGGGGTCAGCGGGGGCATCCTGGCGGTGCTGCCCGGCCAGCTGGGGCTCGCCGTGTTTTCGCCGCGGCTCGACCGGCACGGCAACAGCGTCCGCGGCACCGAGGCCTGCCGCCGGCTGTCGGCGGAGCTGGGACTGCACTTCATCCACGCGGCCCGCAGCGCCCGGTCCACGATCCGCGCCGACTACACCCTGGCCGGGAAGCCCTCACCGCGGGTTCGCCCGGCGCGGGAACTGGCCGTGCTGGCCGAATACGGCCACACGGTGCGGTTCCTCGAGGTCCACGGCGACATGCTCTTTCCCGAGGCGGAAACGGTCATCCGGATGGCCGCCGACCTGGCCCCCGCGCACGAGGTTTTGGTGATCGACATCAGCCGGCTGGACGAGCTCGGCAGCCGCACCAAGACCATGTTCCTGCGGCTGCAGGCAACCTCGGATCCCTGCCTGCTGATCTTCGTGGACCCGGCCGGGTTGCTGTCCGCGGAAGAGGACGGCACGGGCGGCCGGCCGACGGCGTTCCCGTCCCTGGACGCTGCCGCCCGGTGGTGCGAAAACCGCCTCCTCGGCCGGCACGGAGGACAGCCGGCGACCGGCGAACGGCTGCAGTTGCAGGACCACCCTGTGACGGCGACCCTGCCCGCCGGCGAGCGCGAGACGCTCGCGGGCTACCTGGAGCGGCGAACGTACGACGACGGCGCGGCCATCGTACCCGCGGGCGGACCACACCCGGGCCTGGTCTTGGTCATGGAGGGGCAGGCACGCACGGCCGCCAACGCCTCCGGGAACGCCAGCGCCTCCAAGGACGATCACGCCGCCCGGTATTTCTCCGCCGGAACCAGCTTCGGGGGCCTCGGCGGCACTCGGTCCCGGATCCACGTGCGAGCCGAGGGGAAGGTCCTCGTGGAGGTCCTCACGCCAGACGGCTATGCGCGCCTGCGCCGGGACGCCCCGGACACGGCGCTGAGCTTGGCCGAACGGCTGCTGGACATCGCGGCCGAGCAACACGACCTCACCGTGGCGGCCGCGCAGGGGTGACCATCGTCCGCCCCTTTACGAGCGCCCGGCGGGCCGCAACAATGGCGGCATCCCTGACGACAGGATGCCATCGTGCCGCTCACCGTCCACTTCCCCGTCAACACGCTGGCGCTCAAGCGCGGCGGCCTGGTCAAGGCGGTGCGCACCCGGGCCAACACGCTGGCCGGGAACGGCGCGGCAGAACGGATCTGGATCGAGGTGCTGGGCCTGCAGCACCGGCTCGCCCGCGACGTGGCCGGTCTCAAGGCGGACGGCCACCTGCATCCGGAGGTCAGGGTCCGCAGCGTCCTGTACGGGCTGGATCCGAGCCCCGGCACGGATACGCGTCAACCCGTGCAGCCGCCGCCCGAGGACGACTACGACATCGTGCCGGTCGGCAACTCCGGGCTGGCCTTCGGGTACTTCCGCGACGGGATCGAGGAATGCTACGTGCGGTTCCACCCCGAAGGCACGGTGGCCGCCGTCGAACGGCTGGCCCCCAACCGCGCGCGGCTGCGCCGGGAGGAAATGGACGAACAGGGCCGCCTGGTGCTGGTCCAGCATTTCCAGGAATCGTCCAAGACGCCCACCGCCCAGCGACTGATCGGCCGCGACGGCCGCTGCTTCCTCACAATCACGCACCATCCCGGCTCGCCCAAGTGGGGGCGCAGCTACCTGTTCGACGGCGTGGCCCGCGACGACGGCGATGCCCTCACCTTCGCGGACCCGGGCGAGCTTTACCGGCACGCCTTCGAACACCTGCTGGCCGGCGAGGACGCACCGGTGCTGACCTCGGAATTCCGCGAGAACCTGAATAACCTGCCCGGCCGAAATTTGGACGATGTGGTCGGCAGCGTCAGGCATCCGACCCTGCGGCGCATAGCGGCGGTGCACAGCAACCACCTGGAGCCCCCGTACGTTGCAGGGTCCGGCGTCAGCCGCAACTGGCGCCGCCTCCTGGACAACCTGGACACCTGGGACGGCGTGGTCCTGCACACCGATGCGCAGCGCGAAGACATCGCCGCCGAGTTCGGCCACGCCGACCGGCTCCACACCATCGGCCAGCTGGCGCCGCCGGAGCAGCCGGACCCGGGCCCCGCCACCGATCCGGACCGGCTGGTGATGGTGGCCCGGCTGCACCCGAAGAAACGGGTGGACGAGGCGATCCGGGTCTTCGCCCTGGTGCGCGAGGGCAACCCGCGGGCGCGGCTGGAGGTCTTCGGCTTCGGCTACGGCGACGAGGAGGAGGGAGCGGTCAAAGCGCTCATCGACGAACTGGGCGTCGGCGCCGCGGTCAGCTTCCCGTCGTTTACCAACAGCCCGTCGGACATCTACGCCTCCGCGTGCGCCACGGTGCTGACGTCGGCGTCGGAGGGCTTCCCGCTGATCCTGCTGGAGAGCATGTCCTACGGCGTGCCGGTCGCCGCCTATGACGCCAACTACGGCCCCCGCGACGTCATCCGGCACGGCGAGAACGGCTTCTTGGTGCCCTTCGGCGAGCGGCAGGCGCTGGCGGACGGCATCCTGGCGCTGATGCGCGACCCGGAACTGCGCTCGCGGTTCGCCCGCTCCAGCCGCGACACCCTGCAGCGCTTCGACGAACCCGGCTATGTCTCGGCGTGGACCAAGGTCCTCGCGGGTGGCTAGGCACCCCGCCGCGGTGAGACAATGGCCACATTGTGCAAGGGTTGTTTCATATCGCGTCCCGCCACGCACACCATCCGGTCCCGCGCAGCCGGGGCACTAAGTACTTCTGGAGGCGAACTTGCCAGGTTTGAATCTCACCCGTGACGAAGCGCGCGCCCGCGCCGAACTGCTCCGCGTGGAGTCGTACGACGTCACGCTGGACCTCACCCGCGGCGACAAGGTGTTCGGCTCGCGCACCGTGGTGACCTTCACCGCCACCCCCGGCGGCTCCACCTTTATCGACGCCGTCACGGACACCGTCCGCTCGATCACGCTCAACGGCAAGTCGCTGGATCCCGCCGAGGTCTCCGACGGCGTCCGCATCCAGCTGCCGGATTTGGCGGAGCACAACGTGCTGGAGATCGACGCCGACGCGCTGTACATGAACACCGGCGAGGGCCTGCACCGGTTCGTGGACCCGGTGGACAACGAGGTCTACCTGTACAGCCAGTTCGAGGTGCCGGATTCGCGGCGCATGTTCGCCGTCTTCGAGCAGCCGGACCTGAAGGCGGCCTTCCGCTTCACCGTCACCGCGCCGTCGCACTGGGATGTCATCTCCAACTCGCCCACCCCGGCGCCCCGGCACGTCGGATCCACGGACGACGGCGGTGCGGCCGCCACCTGGGCGTTCGAGCCCACCCCGCGGATCTCCTCCTACATCACGGCGCTGATCGCCGGCCCGTACCAGTCCGTGCGCAGCGAGCTGACGAGCTCCGACGGCCGCACCATCCCGCTGGGCGTGTTCGCGCGCAAGTCGCTGATGCAGTACATGGACGCGGAAAACATCTTCACCCTCACCCGGCAGGGCTTCGAGTTCTACGAGAAGCAGTTCGGCACCCCGTACCCCTTCGAGAAGTACGACCAGCTGTTTGTGCCGGAGTTCAACGCCGGCGCCATGGAAAACGCCGGCGCGGTCACCTTCCTGGAAAACTACGTGTTCCGCTCCCGCCCCACCAACGCCATGGTGGAGCGCCGGGCCATCACCGTGCTGCACGAACTGGCGCACATGTGGTTCGGCGACCTGGTGACCATGCGCTGGTGGAACGACCTGTGGCTGAACGAGTCCTTCGCCGAATTCATGTCCACGCTCGCCGCCGCCGAGGCCACCGAGTACAAGGGCGCCTGGACCACCTTCGCGTCGATGGAGAAGTCCTGGGCCTACCGGCAGGACCAGCTGCCGTCCACCCACCCGATCACCGCCGAGATCAAGGACCTGGAGGACGTGCAGGTCAACTTCGACGGCATCACCTACGCCAAGGGCGCCTCCGTGCTCCGCCAGCTGGTGGCCTGGGTGGGCCAGGAGGAGTTCATGGCCGGCGTCCGCGAGTACTTCGGCAAGCACGCCTGGGCCAACACCGAGCTGGCCGACCTGCTGGGCGAACTGGAAACCTCCAGCGGCCGGGACCTGAAGGACTGGTCCGCCAAGTGGCTGGAGACCGCCGGCGTGAACACCCTGCGCGCGGAGATCTCCACCGACGACGACGGCGCCATCACCTCGTTCGCGATCCTCCAGACGGCGCCGGACGGCTACCCGACCATCCGGCCGCACCGGCTCGCCGTCGGCTTCTACAACCTGGACGACGCCGGCAAGCTGGTGCGCACCCACCGCGAGGAACTCGATGTTGACGGCGAGCGCACCGAGGTGCCGCAGCTGGCCGGCCTGGCCCGTCCCGCGCTGGTGCTGCTCAACGACGACGACCTGGCCTACGCCAAGATCCGGCTGGACGACGTGTCCCTGGCCACCTCCAAGAGCCACGTGAAGGACTTCACCGCGTCGCTGCCGCGCACCCTGGTGCTCGGCTCGGCCTGGGACGCCACCCGCGACGGCGAGACCCCGGCCCGCGAATACGTGGAGCTTGTGCTGAACAATATCGCCTACGAGACGGACTCCTCGGTGGTGCTGGTGCTGCTGCGGCAGCTGGCCACCACGCTGACCTTCTACGTGAACCCGGACGACCGCAAGCGGTTGGCCATCGCCGCCGCCGACCGGCTCTGGGAACTGGCCGGAGAGGCGGCCGAGGGGTCCGATTCGCAGCTGCAGTTCGCCAAGGCCTTCGCCGTGCACGCGCAGACCGGCGGGCAGTTGGACACCGTGGCCGCGCTGCTCTCCGGCGAGCGCACGCTGGAGGGGCTGACCGTCGACGCCGACCTGCGCTGGGAACTGCTCACCTCGCTCGTAGCCGGCGGCCGCTTCGGCCAGGCCGAAATCGACGCCGAACTCGAGCGGGACCAGACCGCCACCGGCCAGCGCGCCGCCGCCCTTGCGCAGGCCGCCATCCCCACCGCCGAGGCGAAGGCGGCGGCCTGGGAGTCCGTCGTCGTCAAGGGCGAACTGCCCAACGCCACCCAGCAGTCGGTCATCGCCGGCTTCACCCGCGTCCATGACACCACGCTGCTGGAGCCCTATGCCGCGCAGTACTTCGACGCCATCGAAGACATCTGGAACACCCGCACGCACGAACTCTCGCAGCAGATCGTCGTCGGCCTGTACCCGTCGCAGCTGTCCACGCAGGCCACCGTTGACGCCACGGACGCCTGGTCGGAGTCCCTGGCGGACCGCTCCCCCGCCCTGCGCCGGCTGGTGCTGGAAAACAAGGACGGCGTCGTCCGGGCCCTGAAGGCGCAGGCCGCCGACCGGTAGCCAGCCGAGAATCGTCCAAACCGACTGCTGCCCGCCGAAACGCGCGTTTCGGCGGGCAGCGCAGTCTCGGCAAGGCCCGGAACCAGGAGTGCGTTCTCCCGCCGTTCACCGGCGCGACATCTGCCGCCCCTACGGTTCCATGAGCACGCGGCGGGAGTACTGCACGGCCCGCCCCCGGATCTACAATTCCACAACGGTTGGTGGCGCAAGGGAGTCCTCATGGCAGTTGCCGGACAGCTGGCTGTCATGCTCGCCGTCTTCTACCTGCCCGGCTTCCTGGCCCTCCGGGCGCTGCGCCAGCCCGCCATCCGCTCCCTCGTGTTGGCCCCGGCCGCCGGGACGGCGCTGGCGGCTGTCGGCACCATGGTCTGCCTGGCGGCCGGCGTGCGCTGGAACCTGCTCTCGGCCATCGTGCTGGCGGCGCTCGGCATCGGCGGGTGCTGGCTCCTCGGGCGGGCCATCGCTCCTCCACCCGCGGCGCGCCTCGCCGTCCCGCGCTCGGTGAAGTGGTTGCTGGCGGCGTCGCTCGCCCTCGCGGCGCTCGTCCTCGGCCGGGTGATGCTTGAGGCGATGGGCTCGATCCACCGCGTCTCGCAGGGCTGGGACCCGACCTACCACGTGAACGTCCTGCAATGGATTAAGGACAACGGCCAGGCCAGCCCGTGGAGCATCTGGCCGATCTTCGGCGGGGCGCCGCCGTCGTTCTATCCCGCCGGCTGGCATGCGATGGTGTCGCTGGTCCCGTGCGACGTGGTGACGGCGGGGAACCTGGCCTGCCTGATCATCGGCGGCCTGATGTGGCCGGCCGCCCTGGCCCTGCTGGCCCGCGCGCTGTTCCCCGCCCGGCCGCTCGTGTGGGTCCTCGCGCCGGTGATAGCTTCCTCCATGCTGGCCTTCCCTGTTGTCCAGATGTTCCGTGCCGGGCAGTGGCCCAACGGCTTCGCGGCCGCGCTGCTGCCGGCCATCCTCGCGCTCGGCATCGAACTGCAGTACCGGGTGCCCGTGGAGGCAAAGGCGCATGCGGATGCCGCGGGCACCCGGAGCGCCATTGCTGTCCGTCCCGTTTCTCCGGGCGCGGCCGACCCTGGCGCCGAAACCGCTGTCCGTACTGCCGCTCCGGCCGCGGCAGGAGCCGGCGAAAGTCCCCCGTCCCGCAGCGGGCACCGAAGGACGACGGCGGACCTCACCGCGCTGGCGGTGGTCGCGTTGGGCGTGACGTGGATACACCCCTCCGCCGCCGGCAGCCTGCTGGTGCTCGGCGGGTTTTACCTGGCGCGCTTCGTCGTGCTCCGCCTGGCCCGGCTCTGGCGGAGCCGCCGCGCGCTTTTCTACGCTGCGGCGGGGCTGCTGGCGGCCGCCGCTGGTGCCGCCGGATTCGTCCTGACCACCTCCACCCTCCTGGCCGCCGTCCTGTCGTATCCACGCGGGTCCACCGCGGGCTGGGCCGACGCCCTGGCATGGCTGTTCTTCGACCTGCCGCGCCAGCCGGACAGCGACGACGCCACCCCGGAGAGCTACGCCGTCGTCGTCGGGATCCTCATGGCGGCCGGAACCGTATGGGCCTGCTTCATCCCCCGCGCCCGGCCGGCCATAGCGGGCATGGCGGCGGCCATCGTGCTCTTCATCCTCGCGGCCGGCCCGGAAGAGCGCCCCTTCCGCTGGCTCAGCGGCTTCTGGTACACCGACCCGCCCCGGATCGCCCCGCTGGTCCACACTTTCGGCATCGTCTTCGCTGCCCTGGCCCTGGAGCGGCTGTGCACGCTGCTGGCCGGGCTTATCCAAACCCGCAATCAGGCCCGTCGGCGCCGAGCGGTCGCCGCCGCGTTGGCGTTTGCCGTCCTGGCCGCCGTCTTCGTGACCTCCGGCGGCTTCCGGCACGACGTCCGGGTGGAGGCGGCCTCGGTCCGCTACGGCATCACGGAGCACGGCGACGGGCGCGCGCTGATGGGCGGCGAGCAGGAGTTCATCCGCTCCCTGGAACCGCTGCTGCCCGACGACGCGATCGTCATCGGCGATCCCTTTAACGGCCTGCCCTACATCTACTCCCTCACGGGCCACCGAACCGTCTATTTCCAGAACGTCAGCAGCGCCGGCAGCGCGGACAAGGACTACCTGCGGCACCATTTCCGCGATATCGCATCCGATCCGCGGGTCTGCGACGCGCTGCACGGCACCGGTGCCACCCACCTGTACGACGACCAGCCGATCCGCGGCTACCAGCACAGCGAAAAACACCGTTGGCCGGGGTTCCAGGACATCGACTTCTCCCGGGGCTTCCGCCTGATCGCCTCCCACGGCACGGCGTCGCTCTACGAAATCACCGCCTGCCGCTGAAACGTCTGCGCCGGGCAGAGGCGGTCTCCAAGCAGCTGCGGCACGGCCGGTACCGCCGGTCTGCAGGAGCACGGGGTTTAATGGCGGCATGAACCTTTCCGAGCACCGCTACGCAGTTTCCCTCCACTGGACCGGCAACCGCGGCGAAGGCACCGCGAGCTACCGCGGCTACGGGCGGGACCACGTGGTGCGCGCGGCAGGGCTGCCGGAGCTGGCCGGCACCGCCGACCCCACCTTCCACGGCGACAAGGACCGCTGGAACCCGGAACAGCTGCTGCTCACGGCCCTGTCGCAGTGCCACATGCTCTCCTACCTGCACGTCGCGGTGAAGAACGGGCTGGTGGTGACGGCCTATGACGACGACGCCGAGGGCACCTTGCGCCTGAACCGCGACGGCAGCGGCGAATTCACGTCCGTGACGCTGCGGCCCCGCGTGGCCATCGGCGATCCGGGCCAGGCCGAACTCGCCCAGCGGCTCCACACGGATGCCAACAAGGTCTGCTTCATTGCGCGCAGCGTGAACTTCCCCGTCCACCACGAACCCCGGGTCGTCTCGGGCTGAGACAATGGTCATGACAGCATCAGCGAACAGAGACCATCGATGAGCGAAACACCCCAGACCCCCGAACTGCCCGCCGCGCGCCCCGGTTCGGCACAGCCGGCCGACGGCGCGGCCCTTCCGTCCCGTTTCGGCCAGCCGCTGGCCACGCTGACCCCGGCGCCGGCCGCCGCGAACGCGTTCAGGCAGCCCTCGTACACGGACAACTTCTACGACGCCGTCGGCGGGCACGAGACGTTCGTGAAACTCGTGGACGTCTTCTACGACGGAATCGCGGAGGACGACGTGCTGCGCCAGATGTACCCCGAGGAAGACCTCGGGCCGGCCAAGGTCCGGATGCGGATGTTCCTGGAGCAGTACTGGGGCGGCCCCGGCACCTACAGCGAACAGCGCGGCCACCCGCGGCTGCGGATGCGGCACCAGCCGTTCAAGGTGGACTTCGACGCCCGCGACCGTTGGCTCAAGCACATGCGCCGCGCCGTGGATGCCCTGGAACTGCCGCCGCTGCATGAACAGACGCTCTGGGACTACTTCGAGCGCGCCGCCCACTCCATGGTCAACAGCGCCTGACCTGCTCCTGCGACGCGGCCGGCTCCCGCTACAGTGAGGCGCCGCTGCGCACCAGGACGTGGCCGCGGCCGGTGCTGAGCCGCAGCCAGCGGCCGTTCCGGTACACCGCGGCCGGGTTCCCGTCGAGGAAGCCCAGCGTGAGGGCGGCAAACGCCGCCCCGGCCGGGAGCTCCGCCGATTCGGGCAGCCCGCCGGCCGCGGTCAGCGGCCTGCTCCAGACGGTGCTGCGCGCGTTGTTGACGATGAGCTGTCCCGGGTTGTCCGGCAGGGCTTCGGAAATCTCCCGGATGCCCGCCCGGGCAGCCTCCTCCAACACCTCGTCCTGGAGGCCGCCGACGTGTTCCCACCCGGACCGCGGCGGCAGCACACCCGTCCAGGATTCCGTCACGGTCGTGGGCGGAAGGGCAAGGCCGGTTTCCTCGTTCCCCATCCTGGCCAGCCGGTCTCCGACCGAGGCCAGCGTGACGGTCTCCTCGACGGCGGCCGGCGCCGCCAGCGGCATGACCCGCAGCCCCAGGATCGTCGGCGTCGCCTCGCCCAGAATCCGCGGCCGCATCAGGCACACGTAGGCCGCCAGCACGCTGCCGAAGGCCTGCAGGTGGATGGCGCCGTCACCGGCGGCACGGGACCGGCTGACGAAGGTCTTCAAGTCGGCCGCGACCTGGACATCGGACAGCTGCAGGACGGGTGTTCCGGAGGACATCATTTTGCGGCCTCTTCGGTCGTACCGGCCGCGCCCGCACTGTTGCGGAACGGAACCGGCGGCCCGGCCCACAGCTGCAAGGCGGCGCGGTACGCGTCCGGCAGCGGCACCGGCCTTCCCGTCGCCGCAGCAACTAGCACCATGGTCGAGGCGCCCAGGGCATGCACGGTGCCGCATTCCCCGGTGTCGGCATCCACGACGGCGTAGCCCAGGTCGAAGCTCGAAGAACCGATCCTCGTCACCCAGACGCCCACGTGCACCGGCTCGGTCCGGTAGTCCAGCGGTACGCGGTACTCGACTTCCTGCCGTCCCACCAGCGTCTGGTTCCCGTCGCCGCCCAGTTCACGCAGGGTCGCACCCGGGTCGTGGCCGGCGGTAGCCGGCAGCTCCGGCCGAAGCTGGTGCAGCAGCACCCGGGCCGTTTCCAGATAGCCCAGGTAGGTCACGTTGTTCACGTGGCCGTAGGAATCAATGTCGCTGAACCTCAGCTGGATCGGAAACCTCGGGGCATGGTGCGGAACGGTAGGCATGATGCCATCCTCTCAAAGCACGGGAGCCGCAACTAACCCGCTGCTGGCTCACCGGAGTGCCCCGGCTTCCAAGGGCGCCCCGGAGTTGAGCGGTTGAGCGGTGCCAACTACTGTCGGAGGTGTTCGTACCCGCGGGTAATCGGCAAGGAGACTACATGACCGCCATCGAGGAACACGTCGATCCGACGGCGGTGCTGCTGGAGCTGTTGGACCTCTCCGATGCCGACGGCGCGAACACGGACGAGGAGATTTTCGTCGGCGTTTCCGAAAAGCAGCCGCGCGGCCGGGTCTTCGGCGGCCAGGTGCTGGCACAGTCGGTCATCGCGGCCGTACGGACCGTGGAACCGGACCGGCCCATCCACTCCATGCACGGGTACTTCCTGCGTGCCGGCGACGCCGACCTGCCGATTACCTTCGGCGTCGAACGGCTGCGCGACGGCCGTTCGTTCTCCGCCCGCCGCACCCATGCCTACCAGAACGGCGTGCCGATCCTGTCCATGATCGCCTCGTTCCAGACCCCGGCCGAGGGGCTCGAACACCAGGAAGACTTCCCGGACGGAATCCCGGACCCGGAAACCCTGCCGAGCACCGCAGATCTGCTCGGCAAGGTGGACCACCCGGTGGCCCGGCACATGGCCTACCACCGCCCGTTCGACGTCCGCCATGTCCAGGACGCCCTCTATGTCCAGGCCAAAGGCGAACGCCAGGCGGTCAACGCAGTCTGGATGAAGACCAAAGGGCCGCTGCCCGACGACCAGGGTCTGCACCGTGCCGCGCTGGCCTTCGGCAGCGACTACACGCTGCTGGAACCCATCCTGCGCCAGCACGGCGTCAGCTGGGTCACGCCGGGCATGAGCGTCGCCAGCCTGGACCACGCCATGTGGTGGCACCGGCCGGTGCGGGTGGACGACTGGCTGCTCTACGTCCAGTCCTCCCCCAGTGCCTCCGGCGCGCGCGGCCTCGCGGTCGGCAAGATCTTTAACCGGGCCGGCGAACTGGTCGCCACCGTCGCCCAGGAAGGCATGATCCGGATTCCGTAAGCCGGAGTCGCCCGCCCGACGGGCGACAGCGAACCGGCCAAAGAGAACGGCCGGGCTCCGTAGCGGGGCCCGGCCGTTCTCTTTGTCCGTGCTAGTCGCGGGTCAGGCGGCGGTGCGTGACCCGGTGCGGCTTGGCCGCGTCCGGGCCGAGCCGCTCGACCTTGTTCTGCTCGTAGGAGTCGAAGTTGCCCTCGAACCAGTACCAGTTCGCCGGCTCTTCCTCGGTGCCCTCGTAGGCCAGGATGTGCGTGGCCACCCGGTCCAGGAACCAGCGGTCGTGCGAGACCACCACGGCGCAGCCGGGGAATTCCAGCAGCGCGTTTTCCAGGCTGGAGAGCGTTTCCACGTCCAGGTCGTTGGTCGGCTCATCGAGCAGCAGCAGGTTGCCGCCCTGTTTCAGGGTCAGCGCCAGGTTCAGCCGGTTGCGCTCACCGCCGGAAAGCACGCCGGCCTTCTTCTGCTGGTCCGGGCCCTTAAAGCCGAACGCGGAGACGTAGGCGCGGGACGGCATTTCGACCTGGCCGACCTGGATGTGGTCGAGCCCGTCGGAGACGACCTCCCACAGGGTCTTATTCGGGTCGATGCCGCCGCGGGACTGGTCCACGTAGGAGATCTTGACGGAATCGCCGATCTTCAGCTCCCCGCCGTCCAGCGGTTCGAGTCCGACGATCGTCTTGAACAGGGTCGTCTTGCCGACGCCGTTGGGGCCGATCACGCCGACGATGCCGTTGCGCGGCAGCGAGAAGGACAGGTCCTTGATCAGCTCGCGGTCGCCGAAGCCCTTGAACAGGTCCTTGGCCTCGATGACCAGCTGGCCGAGCCGCGGACCCGGCGGGATCTGGATCTCTTCGAAGTCCAGCTTCCGGGTGCGCTCGGCCTCGGCAGCCATTTCCTCGTAGCGGGCCAGACGGGCCTTGGACTTGGTCTGGCGGCCCTTGGCGTTCGACCGCACCCAGTCCAGTTCCTCGGTCAGGCGCTTGGCCTGCTTGGCGTCCTTCTTGCCCTGGATTTCGAGCCGGGCGCGTTTCTTCTCCAGGTACGTGGAGTAGTTGCCCTCGTACGGGTAGAGGTGGCCGCGGTCCACTTCGGCGATCCATTCGGCCACATGGTCGAGGAAATACCGGTCGTGGGTCACGGCGAGGACGGCGCCCGGGTAGGACTTCAGGTGCTGCTCGAGCCACAGCACGCTTTCGGCGTCGAGGTGGTTGGTGGGCTCGTCGAGCAGCAGCAGGTCGGGCTTCTGCAGGAGCAGCTTGCACAGTGCCACGCGGCGCCGCTCACCACCGGAGAGCACGGTCACGTCGGCGTCGCCCGGCGGGCAGCGCAGCGCGTCCATGGCCTGCTCCAGCTGGGAGTCGATATCCCACGCGTCGGCCGCGTCGATGGCCTCCTGCAGCTTGCCCATTTCCTCGAGCAGCGCGTCGTAGTCAGCATCCGGGCTGGCCATCTCTTCGGAAATCTCGTTGAAGCGCTGGATCTTGCCGTAGATTTCGCCGACGCCTTCCTGGACGTTGCCCAGGACGGTCTTCTCCTCGTTCAGCGGCGGCTCTTGCAGCAGGATGCCGACGGTGTAGCCGGGGCTGAGCCTGGCTTCGCCGTTGGAAGGGGTGTCCAGGCCGGCCATGATTTTGAGGATCGTGGACTTGCCCGCACCGTTGGGGCCGACGACGCCGATCTTGGCGCCGGGGAAGAACGACATGCTTACGTCGTCCAGAATGACTTTGTCGCCAACGGCCTTGCGGGCCTTGGACATCGTATAAATGAATTCCGCCATGCCCTCAAGGCTAGTCGCTGCGCGCCACGATCACATACTCTGCCGCACCGCATCCCCCCTGTCCCGGCGGCTCGGACCCCCTGGCAACACATCAACTCGCCCGGGGTAGCTGTGCCTCCTCCTGCCGGTCCTCGTCGGCGTGTCCGCCGCTGCCGCCCAGGCCTGGCTCGAGGCCGAACTCTCCGTCCGTTGGACCCCCGGCGCCGGCACCGGCCAAGGCCATCGCGCGGTAGTCGGCGCCGCCCTGCCCGGCGTCAGCGGCTTCGCGCGATGCAGCCGGCACAGCGATCTTGGTGAACGAGGCAGAGCCGCGGCGCAGGTCGTGGCCCACCGTGTCGGCGTCGATCTCGGGAGCGGTGCCGCGCCTCCCGTCTTCGGTGGACCACTGCCGCAGCTTGAGCTTGCCGCTGACCACCACCGGATCGCCCTTGGCCAGGCTGCGCCACAGGTTCTCCGCCAGGCCCCGGAACGCTTGAACGGTGTACCAGTTGGTCTGCCCTTTGACCCATTCGCCGGTCTCCCGGTTCAGCCAGTCCCCCGAGCAAGCCAGCCGGAACTCCGCCACGGCATCACCTCCGTGCGTGCGCCGCTGCTGCACCTCGGTACCGACCGTCCCGCGCACCGTAATGTAGTCGCTCATGCTCTTCTCCCGTCCGCTGTAGCGCCGGCGCCCTGCCGACACCATCGAGCCTCGCGGCTCCAGCACCTGCGGTGAAGCGGTCCACGCGGCATGTGCACCGCGGCGCCGGGCGGTGTCCTTGTGGAGGGCGGGTGTGAGCAGCGTCTCCATCAGACGGCGGCCGTGCCGGGAACCGTCCGCGGGCAGGTATCGTTACCTATCCGTAATAATCTCCGACCGGATTAGGTATCAAATGGCTGACGACTCCGCTGCCGACGACAAGCGCACGCCGCTTCTCGGACTAAGTGGCACCCAAACTATTGGCTCGGCGCTGGCCGCGGTAACCTCCGCATTGGTGGGGTCCTTTCTCGGCGTCGCCGGAACGCTGATCGGCGCCGCGGTTGGCTCCGTCGTCGCCACCGTTGGCGCCGCCCTCTATGCCCGGACGCTGAGTTCGGCCGCCACTGTGGCCATGAAGAAAATCCCTAAGGCTCGAATGAGCGCCCTGCGGAACGTCGAAAAGGTGGCCGCCAGCGCCCCGTCCGAACCGATCGAACCGCAGCCTAAACCCGCCCGAAAGCCCATCGCCCCGATGACGTGGGTCAAGGTTGGACTGGCCAGCGCCGCGGCTTTCGCCATCGCGATGGTCAGCATCACCGCGGTGGAGCTCAGCACCAGCCAGCCGATTTCAAGCCTGGTCTCCTCGACTACGGGTATCGACCATGCCTCAAGCGCCCACAAGACGACCCTTGGCACCCTGGGCGGAGACCAGGAGGCCACGGATCAAACGGACAAGCCGGCCAAGCAGGACGAGGAGCCCGCGAAGACTGGAGATGGCGACGCCGACGACGCCGTGACCACGGACGATCCCTCGGTCGGCGGCAACAGCTCAACCGAGAGTGAAGAGCCGGGAAGCGGCGGATCTAACGGCACCGAACAGGGCCCAACTCCTGCCCCGGAAACAAGCCAGACTGCCGAGCCTGCCCCGCAACCGAGTCAGGCACCGGAGCCGAGCCAGACACCGGCACCGGAAGACATCCCGGAACAGGGCTTGGATGGGCAGGGCGGCACGGTCGATGGTGGCGCCGACACCGGAACCGGCCAGTAGCAAGTACCTTCCGCGGCTGGGCGCCCGCCGGACGCCCAGCCGCGGAAGTCTGTGCCCGCCCCGACGGCGCAGCCTGGGCGACGGCGACGGGGCGGAACGGGGATTAGAACAGTACGTCCTTCTTCCCAGTGGCACTGCGTCGCACCTCTAGGCGACGATGGATCCCTACGGCCGCCGCCACCCGCCCATATACGCCTCGTTCAGTGAGGAGTCGACAGTCTACTGATGCAGAGCACAAGCGACGAGACGGTAGCCTTAACTCTTGCTATAGAAAAACGTCCGCGTGCGCACGCGATCACACACGGACTGTAGAAGATGCACAGCAAAGCAGATGCACAGAACCTTCGGAATTTCGCGCAGCGCTATCCTTCTGTCCGACAGCTAGATGTACTGGGTCAGGACGTTGCTTGCACGGAGAATAGGCGGAGATGGTGCAAGCCTTGCTGCAAGCGCTGGCGCTCAAAGCAAGGCTGTCCAAAGGCTCGCGGCCCGGCGATCCGCGGGATACCACTGAAGACATTCGCTCAGGTGTTCGAAGGAGAGCTTCATGGAGGCGCCGCGCCTCGAACGAATTGCTAGACTAAGCATCGGCCGCATTGGTGTCCATGACAGCAGGCACCAACTAGACACGAGATTGGACAACAAACGGCCGCCAGCCTCGGTAGCTCAGCGGATAGAGCAGGAGCCTTCTAATCTCTTGGTCGCAGGTTCGATTCCTGTCCGGGGCGCTTGGAAAGGATGGATCAGTGCAGGGACCCTTTGAACCCAGTCTTGCGTGATGCTCTAATACGTGACGCAGGCGACCGGCGCCCCCCGCGATGGATGGCTTTATACTGTTGTCCGCCCGAATACTTGGTGGCTCTAATCGTGGAGATATGCCTGTCCAAGCCCGTCACCGAATGGCGGGCGCTTCCTCCGGGAACAGCCCGCCATCCATGACATTTACATAGCTGGAAGACAAGTGCCCGATATCTAACGCTTGAATACCAGCCAACGCCAGATCGACCGCGAGGATGGATCCGGCCGGGCCGAGGGAAACGATGACCAAGTCTGGACGGCTGTCGACCACCTTTTGAGTGATGCGCGGCAGGTCAATAAAGGCGTTTGTCGGTGTCGAATGCTCGAAGCTCCACCGTGTGAGGTTGTTGAACAGTGCCGGATGCAAGTCGAATCGCGACCCTTCGCCAGTAACGATGAGCGCATGCCGACCCTCCCATAATGAGCGCCACTCATCCACGATCGCTTGCCCCACAGCCTCAAAAGCGAGGGGCCGAGAAACGTGGCTATCACCTATCCGCTCGAACTGCAACACAAAATTCTTGACCATCGGCCAAGTATCAGCGAGCACGCCAGTCCAGTGAGTGTTCCGGAAGACGTGCGGGAACCCGACAAGGATCTTGTCTTGGTGGGCCGCAGCCCGGCGCAGCGAACCGAACAAGGCGTCCTGCAACTGCGGGGAGTTCCGCTGGAACTTGATGTTGTACTCAAGTTTCTGCATCATCCAGAACTCGCCGTCACCGAATCGGGCGAAACTCAAGCGCTCTTTACGCACCCGTTCAAGCGTCTCGAGGAACGACAGTTGGCGCTTAACCAGCGTCTCTTCAACCTCACCGAAGAGGGACGTTGCGGCGAGTTTCAAGATTGCCTCTGTTGCCGCCTTAGTCTTCATCGTTTCGGCGCGGAGCGTGCGTATCTCGCGAATCAGTTCGTCCGCTTTCTTATCGTCCACTGACGAAACCCGCCTGCCCGAAGTTGGCTGCAAACCCGTTTAGAACCTCATCGGCAACGTGGTCAGCGGCGTCAGTTGCGCGCAGCATTTGCCGCGTTTCTACAAAGTCAGCGATCAGATTCAAAAGTTCGCGGGATTCCATGAGCCATGACTCTACCGCAACAGCCACCTCCGCATTGTTCTCGGACCAGCAATGCAGGCACTACGTATGGGGCCCATGATGATTAACAGCTTGCCGTAAACGTACACTCGAGACACTATCCCCGGTGGGTCTCGTAGCCCTGCTCGTACCCCTGACGTTCTTCGAGCGCGTCGCACTCAAGGCGGAGTCCGCGGGCTGAACGAGGGAAAGCAAAGTGAGGAGTTACACCCGACACTTTCGCTGCTGCCTCGTCAAGCCTGTAGCGAGCTTTCTGGTAGTGCGGCAGGGGAAACAGTTGCGTTGCTCGTAGTCCTTCCACGCAGGTATAGGAGGGTATCCCTTCAGCCCCCCCGCAACTGGCAGGGTTCTGAAGGCGTTGCTCAACTTTCGACCGTCGCTAACAGCCCCCTAATCTCTCTGTCCCAGGTTCGAATCCTGTCGGGGCGCGCACACTGACTCGCTCGACGCTATTGCGACCAGCGTCCCCGAGACGGTATATGAGCGGGGCCATCAGCACCGATTTGTGCGCTTGCGCTGCTGCCCTCTCGCCGCGCCGGTCAACGGCACCGTGCGGCGGCTAGGGAAAGTTGCAAGCGGCACCCGCGGCTTGTCCTAGCCAGACTGACACACAGGCTACGTCGGATAGACGGTGAGCCGAGCCTTCCGGCCTCGCCAGTGCCGCTTCGGCGAACCCTTTGCCGGCTCCGAGGAAACACGCGCGCTCCAGGTCCCTTTCCTCTAGCCTACTGCTAACGTTTAACCCGATCGCCCTTGAGCCAAAGCTTCGGCAATGCTGAACGAACGCCGCGGCTCCCTTGACCAGCCTTACGTGCCCTAGCGTCCGGAGCATTCCATGCCCAGCTTCCGCAGCCCCTCAATATTCCCCGGCAGCCGACAGCAGGCAAAAGCACGCCTAGCCGGTGCCATCGCCCTCGTCCTGGCGGTAGGTCTCCTGATGGCCCCGGCGGCAACTGCCCAGGACCTCCAGCCACCCAATGCCGAGTTAGTGCCGGTGTCCGAGAGGGCCACCTTGGAGTCACCTGTCGCCTCTGGCCTGGAAACGGCGACGCCTTCACCCTCGGTGCGGGCTTCCACAGATGAGAGCGCTACGCCAACGCCGGGCTTGGATATGTCCCTGTCGGATGAAGCCCCCGCGCCGTCCTCCCCGGTTGAGGGCGCCCAAAGTTTGTCAACAGAAACCAGCCAACCCGCGACCCCGGCAGATAAGCCCGAATCCGTCGAAGTCCCCATCGAGGAGCTTAGCCAGGAACAACTCCTTGAGCTCCTGAAGACCCTGCAGGGCGAACACGGCGCCGACATGGGCCAAGGGCTCCAGCAGCGCCGGGAACGCGAGCGGGAGCTGGAACAGCCGGAAGTGCTGGCAGAACTCGACGCCCAACTGGAAGTCCTCGACATCGAACGAACCAGCATTCTGGCACCCGCGGCGCTCCCCTCGTTCAGCCGAACCAAGTGGAAACCCAGCGGGGTCCAGGGCATGGACGTCAGCAGTCACCAGCCCAACGTCAACTGGAAAACCGAGTGGAACTACGGGGCCAGGTTCGCTTACGTGAAGTCAACCGAGGCCTTGTCGTACAAGAACCCGTTGTTCCCGTCGCAGTACGCCGGTTCCTATAACGTCGGCATGATCCGGGGTGCGTACCACTTCGCCATCCCCAACGTCTCGTCGGGCAAGGCGCAGGCTGACTACATGGTCAACAACGGCGGCGGCTGGTCCGCCGATGGAAAGACACTGCCGCCCCTGCTGGACATCGAATACAACCCCTATCCGGAACTGGGCAACACCTGCTACAGCATGTCCCCGACGGCCATGGTCAACTGGATCAAGGACTTCTCGAACACCATCAAGGCCCGCACCGGCCGCCTCCCGGCCATCTACACCACCGCGGACTGGTGGAACAAGTGCACCGGCAACAGCACGGCCTTCAAGAACCACCCGCTGCACGTCGCGCACTACACCACCGGAACGCCCTGGCTGCCGGCTGGATGGAATTCCTACGACATCTGGCAGTACAGCTCAACGGGCCCCTACTCGGGCGACTCGAACGTGTGGCGGGGTTCCTACACCGACCTGCAGAACTTCGCTTACAACCGGACCGTCACGTGGGATCGCACGCAGCGCTACGCTGCACCGGGCGACTTGGACCGGGACGGCAACGGCGACCTGGTTTCCCGCCGGCCGGACGGTTCGCTCTGGTTCTACCCCGGCAACGGCGCTGGCGGTTTCAAGGCGCCGTCCCGCATCGGCGACGGCTGGCATATCTACAATCTCCTGATCGGCACAGGGGACTATAACGGAGACGGACTGAACGACCTGCTGGCTCGCCAGACTGACGGGTCGTTGTGGTTGTACGAGGGCAAGGGGAACGGTGACTTCCAGGCACGCGTGCGCATCGGCAGCAGCGGCTGGAACGGGTTCACCCACATCATCGGGCCCGGCGACCTCAACGCCGACGGCACCAACGACCTGTTGGCACTACGGCCGGACGGCACTGTGTGGCTATACGCTGCTCCCGGCGACGGGAAGCACGGTAGCCGTAGCCAGATCGCTAGCGGTTGGGGTAGCTATACAAAGCTGACCGCACCCCGGGACTTCACGGGTGATGGACGCGCGGACGTCCTGGCAACCAAGGCAGACGGAACCTTGTGGCTGTACGCAGCAACCGGCAAGACCGGCACCGGCACGTTCGCCGCTGCCCGCAAGATTGGTTGGGGCTGGGGGTCCTTCACAGACATCGTCGGCGTATGGGACAACGACCGGGACAAGAAAAACGATCTCCTCACCGTCAGCCCCGAGGGCTCGTTGGGCTTCTACAAGGGCACCCAGATGGTCGACTCCGAGGGCTACAACGCCAGGACGCTGGTCAGCAACACCTGGAAGCAGTTCGACACCGTGGCCACACCGGGCGAATTCACCGGCGACGGCCGCAGTGATTTGATCGGCCGCAAGGCAGACGGCACCCTGTGGCTGCTGCGCGGAACCGGCAAGGGAAGCTTCGGCACGCCCGAGCGGATCGGGCACGGCTGGCACATCTACAGCTCCATCGTCGGGATCGGAGACTACAACGGGGACGGTAAGAACGACCTCGTGGCCCGTCAGACCAACGGAATCCTTTGGTTCTATGCCGGCACCGGCACGGTCAGCAGTTCCAGCGAAGGCTATAAGCGCCGGGTGAAGATCGGCACGGGCGGGTGGAACCAGTTCGCCAGGCTGGTAGGCACGGGCGACGTCAACCGTGACGGCAAGAACGACCTGCTCGGCGTCGGCGCGGACGGAACCGCCTGGCTGTACGCCGGCCCGGGCAACGGCCAGCACGGCTCGCGCACACGTATCGATACGGGCTGGCATTACTCGCAGATTGTCGGCGTCGGCGACTACGACCGCAACGGCACCGTCGACCTCGTGGCCAGCAAGTCCGACGGCACTCTCTGGCTGCGGCAGGGACGCACCGCCAAGACTGCTTCGGGAGCGTGGTTCAACGCCGAGCGGCAGATCGGCAGCGGCGGATGGCAACAGTACAAGCAGATCCTTGGACCCGGTGACACGACCTCCGACAACAAGGTGGACTTGCTGGCCACAACCGGTGCCGGCGCCATGTGGCTCTACCGGGGGACCGCGATGACGAACGACGGGTTGGCCAAACGGCGCAACGTGGGGAAGCTCTAAGCTGTTCAGGTAGGTCCACCCCTCCGACGTCAGGATTCACTGTTGCCCATCGCGTCCCGCCTTCAGCCTCTCGCCGCCCGGATCCTCACCGAGGCCAATAGCGTGCTGACGGAACGCCGCGTGCGAACCCGGCTGGCAGACGCCAACGGGGACGCCGGCAACCGGTTCGACTGCGTCCTGTACTTCGCTGACGGCCCGGACAGTGCCTATCAGGTAAGGCAGTGGCTCGCTCCCATGGCGAAGCTGGCGGAGCGCCACCGGGTAGCGGTTCTGGTCCACCGGCCAGCCACGGCCGCGGAGCTGCTTCCTGATTCCCCGCTGCCGGTGTTCCTTACCAAGGGCATCGCGGAGGTGGAGGCATTCATCGAACGCGCCGGCGTCCGGATGGTGTTCTACGTCAATAACAACCGGGATAACTTCACGGTCCTCCGCCTGCCGGCTCAGGTGCACGTGCACCTGAGCCACGGGGAGAGCGACAAGGTGTCGATGGTCTCCAACCAGCTGAAGGCCTACGACTTTGCCTTCATCGCGGGCCCTGCCTCCCGGGAACGCATCCTCACCGCCCTGCGGCGGTTTGATGAGTCCCATCTGGTGGAGGTGGGACGGCCGCAACTGGACTTCGCCGCTCCTGCCCCGCAAACCAAGAACGACGGCGGACGTCTCACCGTGCTGTACGCCCCCACCTGGGAAGGGGACCGCCCGGCCATGGCGTACGGCTCACTGACCAGCCATGGACGGGAGATTGTCTGCTCCATCCTGGCTGATGCCCGCTACCGGCTGGTCTTCCGGCCGCACCCGCGGACCGGCAGCAGGCTCGCCGCCCACCGTGCGGCTCTGCACGAGATCAAAAAGATGATCGTCTCCGCGGAGAAGGAGGAGCCAGCGGGCCACCGGGTGGACACGGCTGGCGACTTTTCAGCCGCCATGGCGGAAGCGGACCTGTGCATCTGCGATATCTCTGCCATGTCCTTGGATTGGCTTCCCAGCCGGAAGCCCCTGCTCATGACGAGGCCGTCGGACCCCGGCGCCCACATCGACGCACAGGGCGTGGCCGCCAAGACCAGGCTCATTGACCAGTCCGAGGCGGCACGAACGCCGGAGCTGCTGGCCGAGGCCGCAGCGGCCGGAATCAGCCCCGACCAGCTGCAGCTGATCGCCCATCACTTCGGCGATACCACGCCGGGCGCGAGCACGGCTCGGTTCGTTAACGCCGTGGGTAGGATCCTCTCGGAACAGCCGGCGCCCTAAGACAGTAAGCGGTCCACCACGCGTCCCGCGGCGTTGCCGTCGTCGCGCGGTGCGTACTTGGCCACAAAATTCTTGAGCCTTAGCTCGCGCGCAGGGTCGCTCGAACGGCTCTCGTCTATCGCGTCGAACAGTTCATCCTCGGTTTGCGTCACAGGCCCGGGCAGTTCGGTGTTGTAGTCCAGGTAGAAACCGCGCAGCGTGTCGCGGTAGTTTTCCAGGTCGTAGGCATAGAAGATGATGGGCCGCTGCAGGATGGAGTAGTCGAAGAAAACGGACGAATAGTCGGTGATCAGTGCGTCGCTGGCTAGGTAAAGTTCTTGTATATCCGGGAACTTGGAGACGTCGTACACACAGTCGCGGACATCCTCCGGTATTTCTATGGCGTCGCTCACCAGCACGTGCATGCGCAAAAGCAGCACCGTGTCCTGGCCAAAGCGTTCCTTGAAAGTATTTAATTGGAACGGCACATCAAAGCGAAAGTGTCCCATGCCTGTCGGCTGATCATCCCGGAAAGTTGGAGCGTAAAGGACCACTCGCTTACCGTCGGGAACACCAAGTTTGCGGCGGAAAGCGCTCGACCGTCGCTCTACGTCGGGGCCCAGGAGAACGTCATTCCGCGGGTACCCCAGTTCCACAATCGTCCCAGTGAAGCGGAAAGCGCTCCTGAAGACTTTGGTTGCATAGGGACTCGGTGAAAGTAGAGTCGTCCATTGCCGAACAGCAGCGTCCACATGGGCAAGGTAGTCCGGGTCCCTTCCATGGACGGTGCCCACATCGTGGGCCATTTTCTTTAGGGGCGTTCCGTGCCAGGTTTGGATGAAGACCGCATCTTTGCGGCGCCGGATGTAATGGGGAAAATTCTGGTTGTTGATCCAGTACTTCGCCTTGGCCAGGTAGTAGTAGTAGCCGGGAGAAAGCCGTTTCACCACTTTCGTATAAGGGTCGGGCTTTGGCAGCCTACCTTGATAGACCCAAACCTTGCGGCGGGTGTCCCCGCGCCGCACCAGCTCTTCGTAGATATAGCGCGGACTGTCGGCGTACTGCTTGCCAAGCCCTGACTCGAACACAAGCAAATCGTTGTGCAACGGGGTTTTTGAAATCAGCGCGAACATCCGGCGCATCGTCGGGAAATAAAAGCGGCTGCGGCGGAACCTGCTGAACAACCGCTCGGCCAATTCCGGGTCAATGACCTTCTTCCACCCGGGACCGGCGCGACGGGCTTCTACCACCGCCTCAAAAATGCGCCTGCAATTGTCGGTGTCCCTGAACGTAAGGAATCTGCGCGACTTGGCCTTGTCCTCGGTCGTCGGCGTGCAGCCGCGGCCGAGCGTAGACTCTAATTGGTCCAGTAATGTGGATCGGGCAAATGCAATCTGGCCCGGCAGTTCCTCATCCAGGTTCAGATGGGATCCCTGCGGTCCCAAGAAACGCTCACGGTCAAATTGAAAATAGTGCACCGGCTTCTCAAGGAAACTGAAGTCAAATCCCACGCTAGAGTAATCGGTGAGCAAGACCGCGCTTTCCTTCAGCAGATACTGGACGTCAACCTCACCTTGGGATAAGACGCGCGCAGGTGCCCCGGCAAAGTGGTGTCGGAACTGCTGCATGTTCGGATGCAGGCAGAAGACCACCTCTGACTGCGTCGCATCAACAAGAGCGCCCAGCCGGGGATCGTTCAGCAGCGCATCCCACTCTCGAAAATACTCGGACTCTTCGAAGTCATCCGGGTGTTGAAGCCAGTCCCGCCAGGTGGGAAAGATCAGGATTTGGTTTCGCTGCACTGCTACATCACCGGCGAACAAGGCGTCGAAGCGGGACAAACCGGTGACCACGACGTCCTGGGCCGGGTATCCGAAATCGCTGACGATGTACTCTTTCTCCCTCTCGGAGCTGACGAGAAACAGGTCGGTGTCGAATCCGTGTGTGTTTTTCCCGTAGTTGGGCACCATCCATTTGGTTCCCATCACGCCGTGCTGGAGAAATACCTTGACTGCGCCCACTGCTCTGCGAAAGTGCGGTAGCCACGTTGGATAAAGGAAGTCCGGATGATGGGAGCCAATAAACCGTTCTGCCCGCAGTGCGACGTCGAAGTGTTCCTTGGATCGATACTCCACTACGTGGTCCAGCCCGTTTAGGTTGCGAAGGTCCGGCGACGCAGGGTCGATCACGTAGTAGGCGTCGATCTCAGGGTGTTCCCGCCGCATGTAGCGGAAGAAATGGAGTCCGGTGTCTTGGGCCTTGTAAGGCCGCTCCCCCACCAGCCAGACCGGCTTTTGCTCTGCTCCGAGGCCCGGCAACCGCCTCTTGTGGGACTGCCTTAGCAGGAATTCGAAGGCGTCGGTGTCCAATAATTCGATATGGAAGGAAGTGTTCTCAGCCTTGAAGGTGTAGTAAGGCGTAATTGCCAGCGTCTTGTCTCCACGCGCTTGCCAGCCGGGACGGGTGAGCTTCCGGACCACATATCTGGTGCGTCCTATGCGCGCCCGCTGCGGCTCTGTTCCGCCTGGGGCATAGATCGCAAACCATGCATCCAGGATTTGGTCGCGGGCCAGGTCCTGGCTGGAGATGGTGCCCAGGTCCAAGCGGGCGTGCACCTTGTACCGACGGAGCCCGTATTTGCGCCGGGTCGCCTCGGTGTCCAACACGGATACGGCGGTTGACGTGTAGCGGGCTCCACTCTCACGCCCAAGCAGCACCAATTCCACTGCTTCAGCCTCACCGTGTCGGGTGACAAGAGTTGCCCGCAAATCTAATGTGCCCCCCTTGACGCTGAGCCGGTGCACGTAGACGGCGTTGTAGGGTTTAAGCTGCCGGTTTACCGCCAACGAGACCAGGCCACGCCGGTTGACGTACGGTTCAACCGTGAATACCTCAGTGGTGATTCTGCGCAGGGAACCAACTTCGGTGTCAGCAAAGCGCCCTAACGAAGCCCACGCCGTGGTCGTCGCGTCACGGGCCAGCGCACCATCGGTTAGCGCCGCCCGGAACTCTGCGGGGCGCATTCCTGCAGACACCGCTCCAATAGCGGCTGGTCCGCCCTCATGAATGTTGGTGCTGAACCCGGGCAGATCTTTGGCGGAGGCCTCGAACTGAACAAACAGTCCCAAGGTTTCCCCCTCCTCGCGGGGATCAGTTGGAGAGGGCACCGCAGTCGCCAAGTCTAACTGGGCGCTGTAACTCCGAAATTCGCTTCCTGGCTTGTCTACTGCCTCCGACAAGTCGGCCACTTTCGTCCACACGTTGCCTGAATCCCTGCACCACAAGGACGTGGGCTGGATCCGGGCGGAGACCGTGAACCACAGCTGCAGAATACTGCCTCGCTGCTGAAGTTTTAGCGCTCGGAAATCTTCCCGCGCCGATGCATCGCCTCTGCCTGTAAGCCGACCGATGGCAGAGACGGCGTCTCGAATGATGCCGGCTCGTGATTCCATGGGGGTTCGCTCTCGAAAGTACTAGCGACGGGAAAATACGCATTCAGGAAACTGCGGGTCAGCGAGTCCACCTTTCGCGTATCCTTGCCGGTGCTTGCAACCTCGTTGAGGCAGAACACGTCCGCGTCTCTGCGCCGCAACAACCGCAGGAGCTTCGCCTGCGCAGACGGATCGTTGATGTCACAATAGCGGTAAGACAGTTCCCCGGGAACAGCTGCACCGATGGCGAAACCGTAGTAGTGAGCTAGGGACGACGTCACGGAAAGATCAGACGGATCCCTGAATCTACTCCGCTGCGTCCTGAAAAGTTCTTCCGGATGCTCCTGTTCCAGTCTGGAAAGGGTACTGACTCGTTGCGGATGGGCTGCATGTTGAAACTTGCGCTCCACAGTCCTGCCGAAGGCCGCCTCCAGCAGCGCGCGGTTGTTCTTCGCCGCGCTGTCCACGGGCAAGTCGTCCACCGAACTTGGCGCGTAATCCACGGTCTGTTCGGACAGGAAGAATTTGGCCAGCCCATTGCCGTGGAAGAACAGTTCCGGAGTCACCGGCCGCCCAAAGAATACGTCGTCGTTCAGGTAAAGAAAGTGTTCGCTCAGTCCGTCAATGTGGTGCAGCTGGGACTCGATAGCGTGCGAGTTGAAGGTTGGTAACGCGCTCGCGTCAGAAAAGATTTCCCGGTGATCCACCACCGTGATCCGGCTGTTGGACGTGTCCAGCCACGGGGGCGTCTGTCCCGCGGTCACCAAGTACACGTGATTGATCCAAGGGGCGAAGTAATCCAGCGACCTGAGCGAGTAGCGCAGTTCGTCGCGCGACGCGTAACGCGCTTCGTTTGCCGCTGTATCATTCCTGCTCGTAGGATCCGTCTGGGCTAGCATCTGTGCTTTGCTGCGCTGCCACTGGGGGTCATCGCCGTCCACCCATGTGTACACCGCGTCGATCGGGAAGTCGACAGAGGTCAACAACCCCTTTTCTGGCCGTCCCGCTTCGCGCGGCACGATCTTGATGCCCAACTGATGGTCGCCCAGGAGTCGGTTTTTGTGTCCCACCGCTTCAAAAACTGTTGATAACGCTGGCGTCCACTCCGCGGTCACCGGCTTGGTTTCGTCGTTGGTCCTGATGTAAAACGGCCGGGCGCCGGCCGCAGATTTGATCGCGTCAGCTGCGGAAGACCAATGAGCGCTAGGGACGTCCACCACAGTGGGAATGCCAGCTTCAGTACGCAGAACCCGGTGGTCCACTTGGGCCCCCTCGAGCGCTTCCAAGACGATGTCGGTCACTTCCCCAAGCAAGTTCTTCGCGGAGAAACGATCGACACTCCGGACTACTCGAGGCGGGAAGTTACATGAACTACGCCGTAGTCTTGAAGAACAAAACGAAGCCGAGAGGGCGGGGAAGAGACCGCGCGGGGCAGCGCCGCCGCTGTAGGCTTGGAAGACAGCGTGTATCACTCTTTGCGGAACGGCCGATGCCACACGGCCTTTGAGTCCGGTGAGCATGGGCTCCTTCCCGACAGCGTCTTCCGCTGCTACTAAACGACCCCTCGTGCTGCCGCTCCACGGCGCCAACGTCTGCTCTAGCCTAGCAACCCTCTCCGAGTCTCCCGCACAGTGTGGTGGCGCGAATGCGCTCAATCTCTTGGATAGACTGTTCGTTGTTATTCCTATGTGATTGCCAGGAGCCCGACCATCGCTCTAAAAGCCTTGCCTAGAACCGTCAACCTGCCAGCGAAGGCCGGCACCGGGCTTCGTCTGGACATCCAGGGCCTACGTGCCATTGCCGTGGCCCTGGTGGTTGTCTACCACCTGTGGCCCGACCGGTTGACCGGCGGGTTTGTCGGTGTGGATGTCTTCTTCGTCATCTCGGGCTTCCTGATTACCTCCCATCTGGTGAGGCGACCGCCAATGGACTGGCATGGGCTGACTGCGTTTTGGGGGCGCAGGATCCGCCGGCTCCTGCCGGCAGCGTTCGTCGTCCTAGCGGCCACCGCTGTCGCTTCGAGACTGGTGGCGCCGCCGACGCAATGGGGCGCGATGGCCAAAGAGATCATCTCCTCGGCACTGTATGTGCAGAACTGGGTGCTGGCCGGCAGTTCGGTCGACTATCTGGCCGCGGAGAACGCCCCGACTCCCACCCAGCATTTCTGGTCCTTGTCGGTAGAGGAGCAGTTTTACCTCCTCTGGCCAGTTCTGGTGCTCGTCGTGTTCTGGTTCGCGGGAAAGCGGTCGTTGAACGCCCGGCGCCTGCTTCTGGCGGCAGTTGCCGCCGTCGTGGCCCTATCCCTTGCCTTCTCGGTAACCGCCACTGCTGCTGAACCCGGCAGCGCTTACTTCATCACGCCCACCCGGATGTGGGAATTGGGAATGGGCGGACTGGTGGCACTGGTGGCCCCGGCCGTAGCAGAACACCTGCCCGGTACCGCGCGTGCAGCCCTGGCGTGGGTCGGCATCGCTGCAATTGTTTGGGCGGGAGTGTTCTACACCGGAGCAACACCGTTCCCCGGTTATACCGCTTTGCTGCCTGTCCTGGGCAGCGCGCTGGTAATCTTTGCCGCTGCTGAGGGAAGGTTTTCCCCCACCCGCCTTGTGCGAAATCGCCCGGTCCAATGGCTGGGCGCGGTTTCCTACTCGGTTTACCTATGGCATTGGCCCTTAATCGTTCTTCTGCCGTACGTCAGCGGCGGTGAACTCGGCTGGCTCGACAAGTCGCTGATTCTGGTTGCGACGCTGGTGCTGGCAGGACTCAGCAAGACGTTCGTTGAGGACCGCTTCCGGTTCCCCTCGGGCAACAATGGTCTGGCGCCCACGTACCGATTCGCTGCAGTGGGCATGGTGCTCCTCACGGCAGTGGGCGGCGCGCAATTAGCAGAGGTTAACCACCGCACCTCACAGGCTGAACAACAGCTCGCTGCCATGGTGAATAACGGTGATCCTTGTTTTGGTGCCGCCGCCATCGCCAAGGGGTTTGACGAATGCGTCCCGGATTCCAATGCGCCGGTAGTGCCCGAGCCAGCGCTGGCCAAAGACGACAAATCCGACGCCTACGCCGACGGCTGCTGGTCGAACCAGCCGTTTACGGATCGCCCTGTATGCACGTATGGGGACGGGCCCACCAAAGTCGCGCTTGTCGGAAATTCGCACGCGGGACAATGGCTACCCGCGCTGCAATTGCTGGCTGAGCGCAATGACTGGACAGTCTCAACCTTTTTAATCTCACAATGCAACCCGACATCTGTCCTCCTGCAGTTTGACACTGCAGAGAAGACCGCCAATTGCGCCGCCTACGGCGATTGGGTCATGGACCAAACGAAGGGGAAATCCTTCGACTTGATCATAACGTCGGAACGGCAGTCGGTCCCAGTCCTGAACGAATCGTGGGACCGTACGGAAGAACTAGCGATTGCTGGCTACCGAGATTATTTGTCGCAGTGGGCTGACAGCGGCGCTAACGTCCTAGTCATTAAGGATCCGCCGTTCCCCGGAAATACAATCGATTCCATTCCTGATTGTTTAGCTGAACACCAGAGGAACCCACATAAATGTTCGGGCACACCGGATGAATGGCATTGGATGGACCCGATCACGACGGCAGCATTGCAACTAGAGGATCCCAAGATCAGTACTGTGAATATGGATCGATACTTCTGCGCGGACGGAAGGTGTCCGGCAATCGTTGGATCTGTGGTCACCTATTTCGATGCCTCGCACATCACTGCGACGTACGCAGAGACGCTTGCACCGTATTTAGAGCGCCCAATACTGGCGGCTATGCAGCGATAAATACGCTTAATGCTCACTGTCGTGCAAGGTGAGGGGGTTTTTCATGCTGTCCTCTTCTTCGGCCGCGTATCAGCACGGCACCGGCACGCCACTGGCTTGCCATGATGACGTGCAACGACGGTTCTAAGCCGGGGCCTCGGACTTGGAAGAACTGCACGCTTTGCCTTGAAAACGGCCCGCAGAAAGCGGGCCGCGCGAGCGGCGCGAGCTTAACCCCTAAGCGGTCAGTGGGAGCGTCACTCTGTGCCCGTGCCTATCCCGGGCTGCTCTTTCACTTCGATGAAAACACTCTCTACCGCAGGTGGGGCACCAGGGCCCTGCGCCTGTAGTGCCATAGCAACACCCCGTTGTACCGCACCGTGTCGTTGGCCAGGGTGCAAGAACCGTAGGAGAATGAGCGCGGGGTCTCCGAGCACTTCCGGTGGCTGCATGCCCATTTCGCTCGTGACTTGATCCCGGGTCGGGCGCCCCGGACCGCGGCAAATTTGGGCTGGTTCCCGACCCGGGGACGCCGCACCGTACCGCTGGGGAGCCGCTCACACAGCCTGATATCCAGATGTTGTAGCCCAGCCCGCTCCGGCATGTTAATACAGAAGCCACCGACTTGATAGCGCATGGGTCGCTACGGTTCTCCGTTTGATCGGAAGCTAGGCCGGATTCGGGGCTAGGATTCCGAGGCTTGCCATGATATCCGCGCTCTTTGGTAGCACACCGCCACCCCTTACCTAATGGGATGTGAGGGAGCCAGATGAGGACTTCCCGTTAATGGGCAGATGGACACCACGACATCGCACTCGTAGATCAACAGGGCCGTGGCCTCGCAAAGGATTGAAGATACGGCCGCTGGTCTGGCGGAACTACTGGGCCTGCTCTGCACCCACGGAGACCAAGTTGGAAACCGCGTCCCGATGGCCATCGAAACCACACGCGGCCTCCTCGTCGCGGCTCCGCAATCAAGCGGTCGGGACGTCTACGTTATCAACCCCCTGGCCGTGGCCCGCTACCGCGAATGGCGCACAGTCTCTCGCAAGGAATCCGACGCCCAAGAGGCCGCGGCACTGGCCAACATCCTGCGCACCGACCGCCACTCCCACCGGCCTATGCCTCGGGGATTTGGAACTGGCCCAGGCCATTGCCGTACTGGCACGAGCGCAACAGGACGCAATCTGGTACCGGCAGCAGCAGGCCAGCCGCATCCGTTCCCTCCTGCGCGAATACTATCCGTCGGCACTGAAGGCCTTCCCCCACGCTGCAGACCTCAGCATTCCGGCCGCCAGGCTCCTGCTCCGCACCGCACCGCACCGCACCGCACCGCACCGCACCGACACCGTCGCAGGCCGCCGGCCCGACCCGGCTCGGCTGATGCGGATCCTCCTCAAGTCCGGCCGGACCCGGAACATCGATGCCACCGTCGCCCGTCTCCTCCCGATCCTCCGCGAAGACGCGATGCACCACCGTGCCCCGGCGATTGGTTCGAGGCCGCGGAAGCTGGTGAGGATTCCTGCATCCGGATGCCTGCCAAAGAGTTCTTCGACGGCCAGGGGCAGGGCGTCCAGGCCGTCGCAGGCGGCGTCGAGCTGGCCGAGCAGGGCGGTGAGCTGGGCTTCGGAGGCGGCTTCCACGCCGGGCGGTCGGCGGCGGCGAGCCTGTTGTTCTTCACCCGTCTGGCCAAGACGGTGAGTGACTTACTTCGGGCACGGGTCACCGGCGCTGCCCCGGCGTTGGCCTTGTGCGCGCCTGCGCTGGCGAACCGGGTGCGGTCATCGCCGATTTCGGCCAAGATGGTGATGGTCTTTGATCACCCTGCCTCCATACATCAATCCAGCACGAAAGCTGACATGTCCTGCGGCGGCAGAGTTCGGCATCCACGTTACGGCCGGCCTGCCGTGGTCAAAGCTTCGGCTGGTCTTGTCCCCATCAGCGATCCTCTGGCGCCCATCGGATCCCATGGCAACACCCCCAGACCATGGAACGGCTGGGGGCAGGCATCCTGCCGGGGCCGAGAGACCAGCACCAAAATCCCGGGCTGCGAGAAATCGTCGACGTGTTCATCGGCCTTGACGTCGGCAAGAGCAACCTTCACGCCGTCGCGCTAAACCGTGACGGCAAGAAACTGCTAAACAAGGCACTACCCCAGGACGAGGGCAAACGGCGCGAGATCATCGCCTCCCTTACACGGCACGGAATTTTGCAGCTGGTGGTGGACCAGCCGGCCACAATCGGTGCCCCGCCGGTCGCCGTGGCCCAAACCGAAGGCATCGTGGTTGGTTTCCTGCCCGGGCTGGCGATGCGCCGTATCGCTGGGCTGCCTCCGTGCGAGGCCAAGACCGACACCCGGGACGCGGCCATCATCGCCGATGCTGTCATGCCACACATCCTGCGCGCCATCGCCTTAGCCGATGAAGAGGGCCCGCCGAGCTGTCGATGCTTTGCGGCTTCTACGATGACCTGGCGCAGCAGGCCACTTCCAATCGGATTCGGGGGCCTGATGACCCAGATCCGCCCTGCGCGTAGATGTGGAAGGCGAAGCTGTCCCCGCGGCCTGAGCTGTCCGCTGCTAGACAACTGTCCGCGGACCGTCACGCGGCGGGCCAGCCTGTTCAGGCGCTCACACCAGGACTGTCAACAGTCATCAAGAACGAAGGAGCGGCCGATCCCGTCCGTTGGAGCGGGCGATCGGACCATATCAGGACCATCCGGCGATGGCCGAATTGCTGGTTAAATATCCCCACCCCCGATGCCCTGCGAAAGGCCGGCCGGACCCTGGTGGCCGCGCTGCTGGCAAAGTTCGCACCGCGGGCCGACAAGCGCTGGCCGCGCAACTGGTGCAGCTGCAAACTTCCTGCGCCCAGTTACTGACTCGCGTCGAACAACTCGTGGAGGTCCACCCTCTTTCGTCCTAACCTCCATGCCGGCGGTCGGAGTCAGGACGAAGCACGGATCATCACCGAAATCATCGGCAAGGAATTGCCTCAAAAGGGCATCTGGCTTCGTACTCCGGGTTCGCACCGGTGACCTAGAGATCGGGCGCATCAATCCGCGGAGACCATCCGTCGAAGACGGGCAACAAAGTCATCAAACGCGCACTGTTCCTCTCCGCCTTCGCCGCGCAGAAGGACCCGTTTCACGCGACTACTACGACCGGAAACGCACCGAGGGTTAACGCCATAACCAAGCCTTGATCGCTTGGCTAGGCGCCGCTGCCATGTCCTCTCCGCCGCGCTCGGCGACATGACCCTCTACGAAACACCCCAGCTCAAGGCAGCCTCACCCCTTGATGAAGAACATAGGGCCCCCACACAGTCAAATGTCACCTAGATACGGCTTTGTTCGGGCCATGACGTTTGACACTCTTACACGAGGCGAACTTACGCAACCGCACGAAGTCGGTCGGAACGAACTACTAGGACAGCTCCTTCACGATCTGGCTGATGCTGTCCAATGTGCGCTTGAGTTCCTCCACGTGTCGCTCATCGAAAGCGCTCAGCACACGCTTCAATTCAGTCGTGGAGATGCCAGAAGTTCGCGGAAGATAAACGACTTCTACTTTGTCTTCCAGATCGTCGAACTTTCCCTTCCAATCCTCTCCGATCCCAAAGACGTTCGCCCCGTACTTCTCGATGTCCGAGCGCTTTTGCTCCCAGTTCTCCTCCGGGATCGCTTCGGAGACGTATCGGATGGAGCTAACGATTGCGATGCGCTGCTCGAACGGCACTACGGGCTTCTTACCCTTGATGGCATTGAACTCGTCGGTGGAAACGCCCACGATCAACCGATCCCCCAGCCCACTGAGCCGCTTGAGGATGTTCAGATGTCCAATGTGGAAGAGATCAAAGGTGCCGTACGTGAGTACTGTCTTGCCCAAAGTGATCCTTGTCTCGGGTCAGGGGGTGGGAACTAAGCTCCATACTAGACGCCTCGGTTCATACGCTGTTAGGCAGGAAGCTGGCCAATGTCGGCCTGCTAGCATTGACTGCTGGACTCCGGTTCACCAGATCTCGAAAATTCGAGCCCTACCGAGCGAAGGAACAACCGAAGGTAACCATGTCTTTCAGTGGAAGATACTTCATGCGGCCGCAGGAATCGTCAAACAGGCAGCATCACCCAGATCCTGCCGAAACTGCCCTCTCTACCCCCGCTACCCCACTCGAGACACGATGAGCTCCACCAACACCGAGGCCATACGAAAAATCATTCGAAAGTCAGGAGCGACTCGGACGCTTCGTGGTGCGCTTGGACCGGAAGTATACCGACATTTTCGCAAATCGGTATCCGGGATTGCATCCTCAGTCGTAGTACGGCGCGTACCCAGGCAGCGAATCATGGCAGAGAAGCGACTGCTGCAACTGGACGAGACTTTGTTCCGGTCCGAGGGTGTCCTTCGGAGACCGCTCGGCTCACGCATGCCCCTGCGTATCCGAAAGTTTCACCTCGACATGGTCTCGGAAATCTTGTCCTCTGCCGGCATCGAGTGGTTCGTGGTCAGGAACGATTCCCGTACACGCTTCACCATTGCTGTTCAGGAATCCGACCGAAGCAAGGTCGTTGATTCCCTCAGTCGCGGGCTGCGGGACCAAGCTGTATACGTACAAGACAGCAGCGAGCCGGTGACCGACCGCAGATTGCATCTGGCTGGTAGTCTCAACCAGGTCGACATCGCGCACAGCGCCAAGGTTTTACGATTTGCAAGCTTCTTCGAAGACCGCAAGACGAAGTTCCGGACGGCCATGGGCTACGGGTGCGACGTCGAGTTCTGGCTACAGGACTCCTTCAACCCAGCTAATATGCTCGCCCCGCGAAGAAATGCCGCAGCGCAGCTCATTACGGTCAACGAGCTGCGTCCGGAAACCGTCACGATTGATGGCGACAACTATCCCACGTACTCGATCTTCAATCAGCGTATGCTCGACGACGTCACTTTCCCCATAGATGCCGTATATACCTGGGTGGACGGCGATGATCCCGACTGGATCGAATCTAAACGCCGATTAGAGGCGAAGCTGCAAGGCGTTGAGTACCACGAGGAAGCAAACCACGCCGCCCGCTTCAGGTCTCGGGACGAGCTGAAGTATTCGCTTCGATCCTTGGAAATGTACGCCCCGTGGTTCAGGAAGATTTTCCTCGTAACGAATGGCCAAAAACCGACTTGGCTCCAATTAGAGCACCCCCAGATCGAACTGGTAACGCATGAAGAGATCTACGACGACAAGTCGTGTCTGCCCACATTTAACAGCAACTCGATCATCTCTCGCCTTCACCACATCCCTGATCTTAGCGAACACTACGTGTATATAAACGATGACGTTTTCTTTGGGCGGCCGGTATCACCTGATCAGTTCTTTTTGCCCAGCGGACTTGCTAAAGTTTCCCCCGCGAATAACCGCCGCCCATTTGGCGAACCGAGCGTGTTGGATGAACCGCACATCAACCTAACACGGAACATGCGGGTACTTCTACAAGACGCGTTCGGCATCACCGTCTCGAGGGCTATTAAGCACACTCCACACCCCCAATTACGGAGCGTCCATCTGGAGATGGAGGAGCGGTTTGGAAAACATTTTAGGGAGACTTGGTCAAGCCACTTCCGGCACCACGACGATATCGTCGCAGACCAACTGTTTCATTATTATGCCCAGATCACGGGTAAGGCTGTCCCTGGGACATTGCGGTATAACTACATAAACGTGCTAGACGACGCTTATACCGGGGTCCTCAAATCAACGCTCGCGTACCGCGACAGGGACACCTTCTGCCTCAACGACGCGCCGGTACCCAACGCCACTCCCATCCCCGACACGACCGTCATGGAGTTTCTCGAGAATTATTTTCCCATTCAAAGTTCTTATGAGATCTCCGAGTCGCGGCGAACCTGACTGTCAGAGCGGCACCCAAGGGGGAGTGAACCTCTCCCCCGAGCTCAAACATGCGACGGCTTTGCAATGGAAAGGATGCTATGGTCCCATATTGCTCCAGCCGATTCATGCCGGATCGTAGCCTGTCACCACATGCAGCAAACTCGTCCGGGCACGCGTCGCTAGCGATTTTATCCGTACAGCCGCGAGCTCCTCGACTTCCCTGTGGTCGGGACGGGTAAGAATCAGGGCTTCGATTTCCTTCCAACAACGCAAAACTGTGCGCCAGAGCCTTGTTGTCTCAGCCTGGGCAGTTTGTTCGACCAGTTCCTGGAGCCGATTCTTCGCCGCCGCAGCGTCCTTGAGAGCCAGTGTGGAGTAACGCGCCCAGAAGGTGTCAGCGGTGCATCGTTCGCGCTAGCCTTTTGATTTCCCGGGTCATCCGTTCCCGGGTTCGAGGAGCATGTTCTTCCGAGCAGGACAGGTGGAAGGCGTGCGTCTACTGATCGGTGCGAGGCAGCCACATCCGCAGGGCCTTGTGGGACGCCCCAGACTGGCTCTACTTGGTTGTGTGATTCACGCCCATGATGGATGAAAGTACCAGACAACGACACCACTGATCGCATCTGATCGAGGATGCCTGTCAGCCCTGCCCAGGATTCCTTGGCCATATACCGCGTGGTTCGTAGCAGTAACGCGGCTTCCAAAGTAAAGAATCGTCAAGATTACGGTAAATCACCTAACCGCACAAATGTCGAGAGCCGACGCAATCCGTCGCCGACCGTCAAGTGACAATTCATGGCATGAGGACCGAAAAGTGCGACGATGTGTTCGCCGCCACCCTGGAAGCATGAAGCATGGTATGGACGCAAACAGGCAGAGCAAGCAGGATAGGCCTTCGTAATCACGATTCGCCATTCTCGTCGCGGGAATGCCAATTTAGATGATCGTCTCTATCCTTCGTGCGCCCTTCCGCTCTCGAGCCAAATATCTACAATTCCGCGGTTGCCGCCTTGGGCTTAGTGCCAATAACAGACGCAACTTCCGCGAAGCCTCGAGGAGTCTGCAAGTTACGCATCTCATTGAATACTCTCAAAGAGTTATTTTGGTCCCGCGCGGGGAATGTTCGGCGCCTGCGCTGTTCATACACCTGATGCTCACCATCTTCCAGATTTTTTAGGACCGCAGCGCGTGCAGCCTCATGCGTCATGGTCAGAGGCCCAAACCCGTCACTCGCGTAGTCAAAGTATCCAGGGTTGTATGTATGCCCTCCTCTTAACACTCGTTCGCTATCAAATTGGTAATAGACAACCGGAATATCGACGTATGCAGCATCAAAAGCGGTTGAGGAATAGTCGGTAACCATCAATCGTGTCTCAGCAAGCAAATCCGCAAATGGCATGTCGTCCCAGCCGATCACTTCAACTTGTGAAGGAAGAGACATGTGCTGCACCAGATGCGCCAGATTCGGATGAGGCAGAAATGTGACTGTCAGGCGTTCACCATCGATAACGGAGGACTGACTGAGTGCGCTGCAAATTCGGCGCCAAAGGGCAACATACTCTGAATTGAAAAATTCGGCATTGGCCTCCTCGATTGCACCCGGACGACTCGGAGGAACCAACCAATTCCGCCAAGTCGGTGAGATGAGAACGCGGTGAGGCCGTGCTACGCGTTTTCGCGACTCGATTAAAGCGTCATGCCGCGGGAACCCAGTCAACTTAACCTCTTTGCCGGAGAACTTATAAGGGGAAGAATCTCCTGCTATGGATTCGTACTCGGGATGCGTTGCCGTAATCAGCAAATCGATGCGCTTGGTGTTGAACCACTGCGAGAGGTCATCTTTGGTGATTCCATGCTGCAGGAAGGTAAATTTCCAAGGCATGACTCCGTATAGCTTTTGGGGAAGAGGGTTAGTGACGAACTGATCCAAATGCGAACTTGCATAATGGGCGGCGTTCAGGAGGGCAACCTTCCACTCCAAAGTCCCATATGCAAGAAGGTTAAATCCTTCCGCTTCCAGCCTGTCCCAATCTGAAGAAGACCGTTCGAGTATGAAATAAGCTTTGACTTCTCGATGATTCCGCAGCACGAACCGGTATAAATGTTCCGCGTTGTCATTGGCTCTGTCTGTCCTATCCATGAACAGCCATGATCCTGCGAACTTTTTTCGATTTTTCGCGGAACCGGCTATATTCCGGACTAGCACGGGGTTAGGCTCCTTGGAATCCCGTTGGCTCCGAAGAACAACCGGGGATAATACCGCTTCAGAAAATCTGCGCAGAGCGGTGATAGCGCTGGATGCGGCCAGCGGGGAGCGATACTTGGAGCTCACTGCTTCACTCACTTTAGGTGGAGACGCCAGCGCGCCGAACTCCCTCTTTACCGAGTACGGCCGCATCACATACGTTGGGTAGGAAGCTGATCGCAGGACAAGGGGCATTGCGGTGCCGGCGACCTGGAGACTAAACACACCCGTCGACGGGATCCATATGTAACGCCGATAGAACAGGGTGCGCCCGAAGTACTTGACGCTCTGAGATTTCGACCAAATCGGATCAATGAGAAGGCCTTTGACTCGAATCTCTTCTGCTGGTGCCTCTCCGGAGTACTGGTACTGCAGGAGCGTGAGGTGTTGGTCTGAGTCGAGGCGCTCAACCACCACCTCCGTAGGACGACTTTGAGGATTCTTGTAGCCTAATAGCAAGAGATCCCGTAGCTCCCGGTCAGTTGGCATTACGTCAAAACCAAATACGGCCTCTTCGGAAACCTCCTGCATGATCGTTTGAATCAAACCGTGGAACCGCCTTGTTACTCCTTCGGACAGAAGCTTGGACGGCGAACCGGCGCGACGGTATCCCCGAAAATACCACAGAATATCGTATAGAAGCATTAGTTGTAGCCAGAGGGGAACGTACCCGATAAGCCGGTTGGCAATGCTGAGGAGATCTAGGTGACCTTTCTCCAAAACCTCGGTGTATTTCTCGGGACGAAGCGCGCTTAGTTGGACAGAAGAATTTCCTGCTTCGCGCTTCCGGTAGTAGTAAATCGCCTCAGAGATATACCCGATCGTCGGCTTTTCCTGATGCAATAAGTAGCTGGCCACGAGATGGGCGTCCTCGAAGCTGAACCGCAGATCCTCGTTGAACGCTAGCCCACTCTCGATAAGCCTAAGTCGGTTGACAACAGCCGTTGCTCCACTCAAGTGGAAAAAGTCCGGTGACCTGTCGAGGTCAACAGTTCTCGTACCATCCCTGAATCTCTTTCTCAAAGGATGACTGTCGGAAATTTTTCCAGCTATCTCATTGTTGACCATCAGTCGGGTGGCGAACATCGAGGCGGTACCCTTTTTGTCTGCATTGATGCGATCGACAATGACCTTTAAATAATCATCGTTGAAGTAATCGTCGGGGTCCGGAAACGTAACCCACGGCCCAGTGGCGACCTTCATTCCAAGGTTACGAGCACTGGCCTGGCCGCCATTGTCCTTCTCAAGCACCAGCACGTTATGATCCGTGTTCTCGGCCCAATCCTTCAGGATCTGTAGCGACTCATCAGTTGAACCGTCGTCAACGAGAATGATTTCGACAGAACCCCTAAGAACTGTCTGTCGGTCTAAAGATGCGAAGAAATCTACGAGATAATTCTCGACGTTGTATACGGCACTAACTACGGAGAGTAAAGGATTCATACAGAGGTTCCTGATTTTATTTGTTGGAAATGCGCTCGGACCCATGCGGGCCAGACGATGGGTGTCTGAAGTTTGGCGTTGATTTGACTTCCTGATTGACTAAACGACCACAAGCCTACCGTTTCGAGCCATGAGCCATATCGTCTTCCATTTCACCTTGGTTTGCGTCTCATCGTTATGCCAAGGACTCGTTCCCCATCCAGCCAACCAACCAGCGAACCATGGTCGAAGGTTTCGGCAATCAGACCGAGAACGATAGATCTGGAGTATGGTCCAAGAGATGACGTAGATCCAAGAGATTGGCCAAGGAAGATTTCTCCTGGCCAGCCAGACTCGATTTCGGGCGTTGAGACGGTAGAACTCTTCGTGCCGGCGGGGATCGATGACTGGATGCCCTGCGCGGAGGTTTCCCGCGTACCACGTCCGGAATCCCGTGTCCCAGACGCGCCATGCAAACTCGATGCCTTCGTGGGCATACCAGAAGGTCGACGGCCACCCGGGGGTCTTATCGAACACGTCTCGACGCATGGCAATCGCCATCTCCACCACCGAGAAGACGTTGCTCGAGTGGTAAGGGCTGCCCTTGCGCAGCCTGGGAATCCAGCGCTGCGGCGCATCAGGACTCTCGGGATCCTCGATCCGCGGTTGGATCATACCGATGTCCGGTTGCTCTTTGAACAGCTTGGCGCATTGGGCAAGGAAATCGTCATCAAGGAGCCAGGCGTCGTCGTCGAGGAAGAAGAGGTACTCCCCTTTGACGTGGGGAACGCCAGCGTTCCGCCCAGCGGGGATGCCGATGTTCTCCTCGATATGCAGCGTTTTGAAACCGGCCGGCACGTCTTCCGGATCCCAGCCATTGCCCACCACTACGACATCCAGCTTCACCCCTTGCTGCCGTTGCAACGTTTCATATCCTCGTTGCAGTTCGGCAGGGCGTGTGCCTTGGGTAAGAATGACCACCCCGAAGGTCGGTTCCTGGGGGTTCATGTCTTGTTGCATGCCGCTCACTTCCGCAGCCTAGGCGAGGCCATGATGGCGACGAAATGGCCGATATTTACGAACAGGACCGCGGGCACCAGGACGAAGAGCAGCCAGCGCTCCCCCGTTACCTGCTGACCGGCTGCTACCGACACGATGGAGGCGGCCAGGACCAACAGACTCATCTCCACCGAATGCAACACCCGGTGGAAGGGCAGGAACCGGGCAAGCCGACGGAGCCTGCCGACGAAGGACGTGGCGGGAACGGCTTTCGCCTCTGCCGTATCTGGGAGCTTGTCCATCCCTGCCAACGCCCGGGAGGCGTGCACCATCTCGTTTTGAGCCTTATTGAGGACGATCAGGAACGCCAGCAGCGCACCGAGGAACAGATAGAGGTAGGCCTGCCCCGGATCGCGGCTCAGCAGGCCCAACTCTCCCAGGCACCGCAGCCCGAGTGCGATGGGAATCAGCCCCTCGGTCGTGTAGTGGCCGATTTTGTCAAGGAAGATGCCTTTGGGGCTTTGAGTGCCGCGCCACCGCGCGACTTCCCCATCGCTGCAGTCGAAGTACAACTGCAGTTGCGAGAAGAAGACCGCGAGCAACGGCCCCCAGATTCCCGGAACCAGCAGCGATGCGGAAATTGCCCACCCCGACAGAATCATCAGGCCTGTGACACCGTTCGCGGAGATCGGGGTGCGGACGAGGACGCTGGTGAGGTAGATGGAGATATGCCTTAAGTAGAGCTCGGCGGTCCAATGCTCAGCGTTTTTTCTGCTCCGGACCTCTGGCGGCTGGGCCACAGAGCGGAGCTGCTCCAGGGTAGGGCGCGCCGGCCGCTGAACGGCCGTCACGACTTCCTCCGGCTGGTATCTACGGCGCCTGCCGCTCCGAACAGCCGTCCGCGGAGATATCCCAGCCCCCAGCTGATGTGGATTCCTGGCAGCACCGCCAGCAGCCGCAGTCGTTCGGGTCGGCCAAGGTCGCCTGGCATGCTTGCAGAGGCGAAAGTGACACCCGCCCCGTAAAACGCGGGGACGGCGGCCGCTGCGCCCGCCAGAAGCCGCAGGCTTGCCGGCCACGTCTTGGCCGTGCCGGTGGCGAGCATGCTGGCGGAGGCAACGCCGACGCCCAACGCGGCCACCAGTACTGGCGGCAGGAAGTGCCTGACGGATTTTCCTTCCTTGTGCCGGTTAGCCAGCTCTGCCCGCCAGATGCCCGCGGCGTAGAACTGCCGGACCAGTTTTCCCCACTGCGCGCGCGGCCAATAGACGACCTTCAGCTCCGGGTCGAACCAGACCGTGTAGCCGGCTTGGCGCAGGCGCAGGCACATGTCCCAGTCCTGGCCCCGCCACAGCGTCTCCTCGAAAAATCCGACCTCGTCGAAGACCTCGCGTCGGAAGACGCCGAGATAAGCGGATTCTGCCGGTCCCTCGGGTGCCCCGCTGTGATACGCAGCCCCACCAAGTCCCAAGGGCGATACATAGGCAGCTGCGACTGCCCGCTGAAAGGGAGTCTTGCCTCGGGCGTCCATGAGCCCCCCGACATCAGCCGCACCGGTCCGCCGCAGCGTTGCCACCCCGCGCTTCGTGTAGTGAGGCTCTAGTTCCGTGTGTGCGTCCACCCTGACAACGACCGGATGACTCGAGGCTTGAAGGGCAAGATTCAGTCCGGCCGGGGTACGGCCGGTGGGGCTGTTGACGCTGCGTAAGCGCGGTTCCCGCGCCTGCAGGTCCGCCACGATCCGGTTAGTCTCATCCGTTGAAGGCCCCAGCGCCAGAACCACTTCCTTTGGCCCGGGGTATTCCTGGTTTAGGATGCTGCGGACCGCGTCCTCGATATGCGCCGCTTCATTGAGGACGGGCATGATGTAGGACACGCCAGGGTACTCCTCCAGCGGAGGCAAGACGGATGCCGAAGTCACTATTTCCTGGACTCCTTGTAGGCGTCCACGACTTCTCTCGGGTCGCCGTCCATTTCCAGCACGCCTTTATTGATCCAGATGACCCTGCTGCAGGTATCCAGTATCGATTTCATCGAGTGCGAGACAAGGAAAACGGTACCGGCGTTCTCGCGTATCTCACGGATGCGGGCCTCGCTTCTCTGCCGGAATCGTTGGTCACCGACCGCAAGTGCTTCATCCACGATGAGGATCTCGTGCTGCTTGGAGGCGGCGATGGCGAATTTCAGCCGCGCCTGCATGCCGGATGAATAGGTCCGCATGGGAAGGTCGATGAACTCTTCCAACTCGGCAAACTCGACGATGTCGTCCCGGAGCCCGTTGATCTCCTGCTTGGAGAACCCCAGCGCGAGTCCGCCCAATTGGATGTTCTTCTCCCCCGAGAGGTCCGGGATCAAGGCCGCCCCCACGCCCAGCATGTTCGGACGGGAGGAGGCGTAGACGGCACCCTGTGCTGGAGGCGTCAGCCCGACGAGCGTGCGCATCAGCGTGGATTTGCCGGATCCGTTCGAGCCAATGACCCCGATGGATTCATTTTCGTAGGCGGTGAAGGAGATTCCCTTCAGGGCGTGGACTGTACGGAGCCTGCCGGCTCCCCGCTGCAGCAGCGATCGCCCGGTGCCCTTGACCGGCTTTCCGCCGGCATGGACGTAGTACTTCACATGCAGATCATCGACGACGACCACGGGTTTACGGGCGGCGCCGGCCGCATCTGTGCCCATCAACGCTTCTCCAGTCTTAGTCGACTCGGCCATACCGCTCCTCAGCTACCCAAAAGAACAAGACTCCGGCAACGAAGACCGCTACGGACCAGACGGAAAAGTAGAGCCAGTAGATCGGATCGTAGTCCATAGCCGGCATGAGAATCCCCCGGGCGATGGAGAGGATTTCATGCAGCGGGTGGAAGTCGAACAGCGCGATGGCCCAAGGATGCGATGCCAGGATGCGGTCGATGGAAAACAGAACGCCCGAGGTGTAAAAGAGGATCCGGGTGACGAGCGGGAGTAACTGGGTCAGGTCCCTGACGTGGACCGTGAGTCTGGCGCCGATCAAAGCTACGCCCAGGTTGAACACCGTGAAGATAGCAACCAGCGGAATGATCAGCAGCCATTCCACACTGATCGGCGCACCCAAGATCAGGATGTACACGAACATCACGGCGAGCATTGGCACGAGTGTCATCAGCTGCTGGATCACGGTGGAGACGGGCAGCGTTATCCGTGGGAAGGCCAGGGACTGCACCAAGGCGCCGTTCCCTGTGATCGATTTGGCGCCGTTGTTCATCGAGGTGGAAAAGAACTCGAAGAGGAACACGCCGATCACCACATACATCGGGAAGTTCTCCGGCCGGCTGGCCCCCTGCAAGATACCGAAGATCGCGCCGTACAGGAGAGCGTTCAGTGTGGGTTTGATGAACACCCAGAGCATGCCCAGTCGGTTGCGCTGGTTTGACGCCTCGATCTTGTACCTCGCCATGGCGATGGCGAAGTCACGACGGGTCCATGCTTCCGCGAGATAGCGGAAAAGCGAAGGGCGGGCACCGACTCGGTGGAGGCGGTTCTCGCTCGCATATTCGGCAAGGCTCATGCCAGGTAGTTTCCCTTACTTACAGGTGGACGGTGGCGTCGCCACCCCTGAGGGACCGGCGGTGCACCTACCGAGTTTAGATGATTCAGCCCCGAACCGCGGATTCGCCCTCCCGGAAGAAAAGGCGCAGTTCAAGGCTGTGCTGGCCCGCGGCGTCCTGGACGTAGATGGCTTTCCCCCCAATTCCCTCCAGCGCTCCCGTGCCCGAGCCCGGAATGATGTGCCCGTCGCTCGCGGCAGCCTCGCCCTCCGCGAGGCCCCAGTGCTGGATCACCATCGTGCCTTCGCGGCCATCGACGGAGCCGGTGAAAACTTCGGAGGCAACGTATCCGGCTCCGGTGCTGTTGCCGGCCATCAGCAGTTCTGCGCGGCTGGTGCCTGTGATCAATCCGTCAAATACTTTGGTCACGCGGACCCGGCTCAGGTCCGAGCTTGTTCCCTCGACTTCGTAGGGTTCCGGCACCCAATCGGTGACGTCGAAGTCGGCGGCGATGATGTGTTCGGCGTCGGTCATGATGCCCTGTTTCTCCTAGATCGGTTGCCGAGCGCGTCAGAAGAGTCGCTGGTCATGAGAGTCGGCGTATTTCTTGCGGAAGAGCTTGCGGGTTTTCGGATCCAGAAACACCAGATACAGCGCGAAGGCCACGGCAACGATGCAGGCGAGGAGCCGCGCCATGTCGAGGTCGAATTCGATGTAGGGGAAGATGTCCAGCTGATCGGTGATCGCGTAGATCATGAGGAAGGACGTTACGGCGTAGACGGTCTGTACCTGCCAGTCGTTCCGGATCCCGGTGGCCGCAAACAGCGGCAGCAGCCACACGATGTACCAAGGCTGGATCATCGGACCAAGCAACACCACGGCGGCCAGCGCCAGCGCGAGCCGACGAACAATCCGGTCGTAACTGCCGCGGAACATGGTGTAGAGGACAATCAGCACGGCCACGATCCGGCCGCCCGTGTAGACGGCGGACTGCACCATCGCGCCGTCGAATCCCAAGCCGCCGGAGATCAGTCCCAGGAAAATCCCCAGCAGCCCGACCGGGGCGTACCAGATCATCAGGCCGGCTCCCTGCTGGCTGAGGGCCCCGACCCAGCCGAATCCCAGTCCGTTGATCATCCCGAGTATCGCCAGCAGCCCGAAGGAAATCCCGGCGGTCAGGGCCCAGTAGCCGAATTTGCGCGGCCAACTGGCCCCCTTGCCCGCCCACAACAGGCCGACAAACGGCAGGAAGATCAGGGTGATCGGTTTGATGCCAATGGAGAGGGTCACCAGCAGGATGCCCAGCAGGACCCGTCGGTTCGCCGCGTAGTAGAGACCTGCAAGTGCCAGCCCCAGCATCAGGGCGTCGTTGTGGATGCTGGCGATGAAGGTGGTCAGGAACAACGGATTCGCGCAGGCCAGCCACAACGCCCGGTTGGGATTGATGCCGTGCAGTTCGGCGAGTTTCGGTCCGTAGTAGACGCACATTGCGGCACCGGCGATGGCGAGGATCCGGAACATGATGATGGAGTATTCCGGGTGGCCGCCGGTGAGCCAGACGATAAATTCTTCCATCCAGAGAAAGATCGGCCCGTAAGGCGTGGGGCTGCGTGCCCAGAGGTCGTCGGCTCCGGTCTGCAGATAGTTCTGCAGCTGGTCGTACCCGTCCACGTACGGATTGAGGTTGTTGACCATGACTTTGCCTTGGGCAATATAGGCGTAGACGTCACGGCTGAAAAGCGGGATACACAGTGCCAGCGGGGTGCCCCAGGCAACGATGGCGGTGAGCGTTGCCCGCCGCGCGGACTCGCCCCAGACGGTGAACTGCTGGCCGAGCCGCAGCCAGGCCCTGACCAGGATCATGCCTCCGAGGGCGAGCAGGATTACCGAGAGGATCACACCGACCAGTTCCACCCGCAGGAAGATCAGCAGCGGCCAGCGCCGCAGTTCGGACACCGAGGCCAGCCACCCCACGCCCAGCGACCCGAGGAACATCATGATCGAGCCGATGGCGCCCTCGAGGATGCTCCGGGTAGACCGTTCCTTGACTACACTTCCGCTGCGTGAGCTGGAAGGTTCAGTCGCGGGTCTTTGGGCAGTCATCTTCTCGGCGGTCCAATCACTCCGGGGTCAGTACACCTGGTCCGGTGCGGCGCGTGCCGCGGGGGTGGTCTGCACGCCTCGGAACGGTCAGTCGAAGGCAGCGTGGGAGGCACGCCTGCTTGAGGTGCTCTCTGCATGTTAGCACCGGGCCGGCGGCATTCCCTGCCGCCTGTCCCGCGCGCCAGCACGCCGACGCGATACATTTATCGGGTGCCAATCTCTAATGAACATATTGTCTGGATCGACTGCGAAATGACCGGACTGGATCTCGAAGCCGACGCGCTCATCGAGGTCGCCGTCCTGGTCACCGACTCGGAACTCAACATCCTTGGGGAGGGAGTCGACGTCGTCATCAAGCCCACCGCTGAGGCCCTCGCCCAGATGAACGACTTCGTCCGCACCATGCACACCACCTCCAAACTGCTGGACGAACTCCCGCACGGCATGACGATGGCCGAGGCCGAAGACAAAGTGATGGAATACATCACCGAGTGGGTTCCCGAACCCCGCAAGGCGCAGTTGGCGGGCAACTCCGTTGGCACGGACCGGACCTTCCTGGCCCGCGACATGCCCCGCGTCATTGATCACCTGCACTACCGGATCATCGACGTTTCCACGATCAAGGAACTCTCGCGCCGCTGGTTCACCCGGGCCTACTTCCAAGCGCCGGCCAAGAGCGGCGGACACCGGGCATTGGGCGACATCAAGGACTCCATCAATGAGCTCCGTTACTACCGGCAGGCCGTCTTCGTCCCCTCCCCCGGCCCGGATTCGGCCACCGCGAAGAAGATCGCCGCAAGCATCGGCGCCACGTCCGGGGACTAGGATGTTAGCTGCGCCACTTTCGCTGCGGGAATCGCCTAAAGTGGCAAAAGCCAGATGAAAAGCATGTAAACTAGTCTGCGTTGCCTTACTGGTTGGAGACCGGCAGGAACCGCTGGAGCGGGGCCCGTCGGGAGGAACAAGAGGGCACGTGGTGGGTATAGCTCAGCTGGCAGAGCGCCTGGTTGTGGTCCAGGAGGTCGCGGGTTCAATCCCCGTTACTCACCCCGAAGGTCCGGCAGCAGCCGGCAGGCAGAGCCGTCCCGACGCCGGGGCGGCTCTTCGCATGTCCGGCCGTGACGGCGGCGCCTCGCGCCGACATCCTGAGCGAAGGAGAGAAATGACCGTCCGCCCCGTCACTATCACCGGCGAGCCCGTGCTGCACCGCCGTGCAGCCGAGGTCGAAAATTTCGACGACGAGCTCCACGCGATCATCGCAGACATGTTCGAGACGATGGACGAGGCCCACGGCGTAGGACTGGCGGCTCCGCAGATCGGGGTGGGACTGCGGATCTTCACCTATGAATTCGCGAACGACGACGACGTCCCGCCGCGCGGCGTCCTGGTCAATCCCACACTGGTTCTCGGCAAGGTCTCGGGTGCGGAACCCGACCCCGACGAGGAAAACGAGGGCTGCCTGTCCGTGCCCGGGCACAGCTATCCCCTGAAGCGGGCCGAGTGGGCCCGCGTCCGGGGGTTCAACGCAGACGGCAGCCCGGTGGATTTCGAGGCGACCGGCTGGTTCGCCCGGGTGATGCAGCACGAGTACGACCATTTGGACGGCAAGCTGTACATCGACCGGCTCAACGACCGGTGGGGCAAGCGCGCCCGCAAGAACATCAGGAAGGAAGGCTGGGGTGTCCCCGGCAATACGTGGTTGCCGGGAGTCGATCCGGACCCGTTCGGCCACTAGCGTCCGCGCTGTGGGGAAGCGAGATCTTTTTCCTTCGAGGTCTCAAGTCCCCAGCGGCACGATTCGGGTCAGCTGTCCGTGAGACTGGACCGGTGATCCTTTTCGCAGCGGTGCAGGTCTTCCAGCGCGATGTCCCGAAGCCGTTTGAGTTCGTCGACTCGCTTCGACGTCACATTGCCGCGGGCGTAGGCGTCGTGCGCCGCGTCCAGCAGCCGCTGGGCCTCCTTGTAATTGACCTGCGCCCGTTCCCAACGCGTCATCTCTACCATGCGGCCATTGTAGGAACGGCGTCCCCGCAAAGCCATAGCGGCGGCGGCAGTGCGGGCGCCCGCAGCCGGCATGGCCATTCCGATCGCTAACTTAGAAGCGTTCCCGAACCCACCGGCCGGTTAACGACGGAAGCCGGCGGCATTCGCATGCCGCCGGCCCCGCCGTCGTTATTGCCGTCTGAGGGCGATCAGACCGTCTCGGCCACCGGTTCCAGAACGGCCGGGAAGATCTTCGGGTTGACGCCGGCAATCTCCTCAAGCACGCGGACCACCTGGCAGCTGTAGCCGAACTCGTTGTCGTACCAGACGTAGAGCACGGCGTTCTTGCCGCTGGCAATCGTGGCCAGGCCGTCCACGATCCCCGCACGGCGGGAGCCGACGAAGTCGGTGGAGACGACCTCGGGAGAGTCGATGTAGTCGATCTGCTTCCGCAGGTCCGAGTTCAGCGACATGCCGCGCAGGTACTCGTTCAGGCTTTCCTTGGTGGCCTCCTGTTCCAGGTTCAGGTTCAGGATGGCCATGGAAACATCCGGGGTGGGGACGCGGATGGCGTTGCCGGTGAGCTTGCCTTCCAGCTCCGGCAGGGCCTTGGCCACGGCCTTGGCCGCGCCGGTCTCGGTCAACACCATGTTCAGCGCGGCGGAGCGGCCGCGGCGGGAACCCTTGTGGAAGTTGTCGATCAGGTTCTGGTCATTGGTGTAGGAGTGCACCGTTTCCACGTGGCCGTGGGCAATGCCGAACTTGTCGTTCAGCGCCTTGAGGACCGGGGTGATGGCGTTGGTAGTGCAGGAGGCAGCGGAGACGATCTTGTCCTCGTCGGTGATGTCTGCATGGTTCACGCCGTGCACGATGTTCTTCAGACCGCCCTTGCCGGGAGCGGTGAGGAGCACGCGGGAGACGCCGGGGCACTGCAGGTGCTGGGACAGCCCGGCCTCGTCGCGCCACTTGCCCGTGTTGTCCACCACGATGGCGTCCTTGATGCCGTACTGGGTGTAGTCGACGGACGCCGGGTCGTTGGAGTAGATGAACTGGATCAGGGTGCCGTTGGCCTGGATGGTGTTGTTTTCTTCATCCACGGAGATCGTGCCCTCGAAGGGGCCGTGCACCGAGTCGCGGCGGAGCAGGCTGGCGCGCTTGACCAGGTCGTCGTCGCTGCCCTTGCGGACGACGACGGCGCGCAGGCGCAGGCCGTGGCCCCCGCCGGCGTGGCCCACCAGGATCCGGGCCAGCAGCCGGCCGATGCGGCCGAAGCCGTAGAGCACCACGTCCGTGCTGGTGCGCTCATCGGCGCCGCGCTTGCCGACGATGTCCGCGAGCTCAGTGCGCACGAAGTCCTTCAGCTCGGCGCCGTCACCCTCGTTCTTGAACTTCACCAGCAGGCGGGCCAAATCCACGGAACCCGCGCCGAGGTCCAGCTCGCTCATCGCCTGCAGCACCGGGAAGGTCTCTTCCAAGGGCAGTTCGGCGTCGTCAATCTGGCGGGCGAAGCGGTGCGCCTTCAGGATGCCCACCACGGACTGGTTGATCAGGCTGCGCCCGTGGATGGAGGTGACTACGTTGTTTTCGCGGTACAAGCGCCCGATCATGGGGATCATCGCTTCGGCAAGTGCCTCGCGGTTGGTCCACGTATCCAGGGCCGACTCTGACATCTGGTTCACAGAATTACCTTCCTACATCAGCCGGGTTCTCCTTCGAGCCCGGTTGTCACCGCCGTGGATTTTCACGACGACGCCGGGTGGCCCGACAGTCTGTCCGGCCACACGGCACGCCACCGCCAAGTGCCGGCGGGAAGCTTGCGGATCGGCCCGTTCCCGTCGCCGACCCTCGATCGGCGGCGGCTAAGGCCTATCCATTGTCCATTCTAGAGACTACGCGGAGCAGGGATGCACCGTTACAGGTGAACTGCCTCACGTTAGGATGCGTTGACCTTTTGGCGGCTGGTACGTTCAACCGTCCCCGAATAACCCCTAACGACATGAGTGGATAGGCGTCGAATGACATTCTCGAAGACGGGCAACGCCAGCATCACAACGGTAGCTGCGGTCAGGGCAAGGCTGAGGGCCAGGACGCCAGCACTCCCCAACAACCCCTGAAGCGGGGGAAGGAACGCTCCAGCGGTCAGGACGAGGAATCCGTGCAGCAAATAGATAGCCAGGCTGTGCCGGCCCCACCGTGCGAGCGTGCCGTCCCGATCTGGCGACACGCTGACGAGGACACATATTGCCACCGCCGCCAAGAGAAGGAGGCCTGCTCTCGTCGCGATCCCTGCGGGATCCGCAACGTCAAGCCTTTCGAAGCTGAACGAGCCATAGAACCACTGGTGCGGAATCTTCAGGCTGTACACAAGCCACCAGCCGGCCAAGGCTGACATAAGCGCAAACCCTTTCCAGACCACCGGAGCCGCTGCCAGCGCTCCCACCAGACGCTTGCCGTATGCAGCTCCCAAGACAAAAAATGGGAGGAAGACCAGCGTCCGGGATGCTGACAGGGAATAGCCGAGCCCGTCCAAGCTTCCAACACACACCGCGATGGCGATCGACGAAATGACCGCAGCCCGGGGGAACCGCAAGACCACGGGGAGGAGCAGAAGCCACCACGCCATCCCCAGCAAAAACCACAGGATCCAGAACGGTGTATCAAGGGAGAAGTTCCGGTCGAGACCCAGCAGCCGGACGAAAACGAAATACGCGGCTTGGAAGGCCACCAGAATCACCGCGAACGTTCCAATCCGCTGACCCAGCCGCGTGGTCTTGGCCGTCACTCCAGCCAGGAACACGAAGGCCGGCATATGGAACATGTAAATCCCGGTCAACGCCAAGCGCGTACCGTCCGCACGCCAAGTAGCAGTGGCTTCCAGGAAGTGGCCAAGCACAACGGCGAAGATCAGCAGTCCCTTGGCCGTGTCCAGTCGGTGGTCTCGCAAAGTCGGCGTGGCGGGCATCCGGACATCCTACAGGCGGTGGTCCCTCCGCTCAGGGACGCACCGCCGTCGGCGGTTCAACGGATCAGGCTTTGAAGATGTCCTGCCGGACGCCCATGATGATTCTGTCGCCAGGATCCGCGGTCTTGAGGTAACGGACCACGTTCTGGAGGTCCAGTGCGATGCAACCCGCCGTCGGTACGGGATTGGCGTGCAGGAAGATGGCGAACCCCGCGCCCTGCTTGATGGTTTGCCCCGGCCCGCGATTGTAGTCGATCACCGCGCCCTGGCGGTAGTCACCGGTGGGCAGGCGCATGTAAAACCACATGTTCTCGTCCGGCCACCGTTCGTAGCCCACGGAACCGGCTTCGTAGTACTTGTTGTAGGAGGAGCCGAGCGTACCGGACCATCTGGACCGCTTGTTCAGCTTCTTGTACTTGAGGTCCGTGCCGGGGTTACCCTCACCGAATGCCTCATGGACTGTGAAACTGCCCTGCGGGGACCACCGGTACTGGGTGTGCCCGGATGCCACTCCAGGGCGCTTGAACCCCTGGAGTCCCACGGTCGCCTTGCCCGTTTTCCATTCCTGCTTGTAGACGGAGCCAACCCGCACGCAGTTGATAAAGCTGGCCTTGGAGGTTCCGTACGTCTCCGCGATGGTGAAGGAGATCCGGTTGGCCCAGTTGTGAGCGTAGCGGGTCTTGTGCGCGCCGATGGCCCAGCACTCATTCTTCGGGTACATCACGGCGCCCACCCGGGCCGCCACCAGGGAGCCACCCTGGAAAACCTGCGTGGTCTTGCCGCTGCGCTTCACGGCGTCCTGCAAGGGGTAGCCCAACGTGCCGTTCTGGCTGCCGCGGGCCGTCCAGCTGTAATTCATCTGTGCAGTCAGGATCCTGGCGCCAGTAGAGGGCGAGTACGCGACCGTCCCCTTCTGGAAGAACTGGACACATCCCCGGGACTTGAGGCCGCACTTCAGGTCCGCCGTCGGGTAGCCCATGGTCCCGTGTTCATATCCTGCGGCCGCGAACTTCTTGTAGGTCGGGTGCTGGAGGTCGGTGCTACGTGCACCGGTTTTCGCCGTCCAGTAGATGCCGATGCGCTTGGTGCTCTTGGAGGACGGCTTGTAGGTACGGACGCACCCGTTGTCCACCAGGCGGCAGTTGAAGTCGTTGACGGCCACCAGGTTGTGCAGCTTAGCCTTCGCCTCGATGGCCTTCTTGCCGGCGACGATGTGCGGGGGCGTGTAGCTGATGGTGCCGCCCTGGAATTGCTGCGAGGCGCTCTTGTCGGGGGCAGTCTTCATGTCTGCGATGGGATAGCCGTACTTGCCGTTTTCGTACTTGGCCGCTTGGAATGCCTTGTAGATGGGGTGCTTAAGGTCCACGGCGTAAGCGCCCGTCGCCGTAGACCAGTAGATACCGATCCGCGCCGTCCCGCCGCTATCCGTGTAGGTACGGACGCAGCCGTTGTCCCTGAGCGTGCAACGGAAGTCGTTGACCGGGCTGAGCTTCAAGGCCGTGGCCTTCGCGGCGATAGCCTTCTGCCCTGCTGCAATATGTGTCGGCTCTTCTGTTGCGGGAGTTTCCTGCGGGGTGCTCTGTTGCCCGAGCGCCTTAGAAGGCTCCCCCGGTGTTTTCCCCGGTTCTGCGGGCGGCACCGACGGCGTCGGGGTCGCGGGAACGGCTTGCTCCTCCGACGCGCCGCTGGATGGATCCGCCGGAGTCGAAGGCGAAGAAACAACGTTGGTTGGTGTCGGCTGCGGTTCCGAACTCGTTTCCCCGACTGGGCCCTCGGTCGGAACGGGGCTTTCGCCGTCGTTCGGCAAGGTGTCCGCTGTTGGATCAACGGGAGCGGGCGCTTGGGAAGACTGGACGGCCGGTGCCGCCTCCCCGGAAGCGAAGGCTGGCAGCGTCGAGGCAAGCAGCGTCGTGAGGACTGCTGTTGTCAGGCCAACGCGCAGCATGGAGCGCAGCGAAGCAGGCGACAGCGAAGGGCGGTTCATAGTTCCCCCGGCGATAGATGCAGGCTGGCGATGGAACCAGCTGAGACTGTACCGACCACTGTCGTCCTCGACCCGTGAGATGTAAGTAGAACGCCGGTGAAGTGATTCCGGGCCGCGACAGCCACTAGCCTCTGGAAGGCGGCCAACAGCTGGAGCAGTTGGCAACCGTGCCTAAAGCATTTGCCCCAGCGCCTACCCGGAATGGGACGGGTTGGTCTGTAAGCCGGGTTCTGTCACCTGCGGCAGTTGCCCGCCGCCGGGTGGCGATCATCCATCTAGGAGCACCGTTGCCGGTACCCTCAAGCGGCCTACCCGGACACTCGGGCGAGCAGCCCTCGAACGTGCCCTGTCTGGCCTTGCTCCGGGTGGGGTTTACCTAGCCGTCCCGGTCGCCCGGGTCGCTGGTGGTCTCTTACACCGCCGTTTCACCCTTACCAGGCCCTGCCAAGCAGTCCTGGCGGTCTGTTTTCTGTGGCACTTGCCTGCGGGTTTCCCCGAGTGGGCGTTACCCACCACCCTGCCCTGTGGAGCCCGGACTTTCCTCGGCGGACTCGTCCTCGCGGACAGCCCGACGCGATCGCCCAGCCAACCCGTCCCGCCTTCAGGATACGGCCTGCCCGCCCGTGACCCGTAATCCTCCCGCTTCTGCCGCTTTCCATCGGGAACGACGGCGGCGGACCGCCTTTCGTTCGGCAGCGCCATCCGACGGTAGGCTCTTACGGTGCTGATTCTTCTTCCGCCTTCCGAAGGGAAAACCGCCGCCGCGAAGGGACACCCGTTCGAGCTGCAGGACCTGCGGTTTCCGCAGCTGAACCCGGCCCGCGAGGAAGTGCTGGCGGCCCTGGCCCACGTCAGCCGGAGCCCTGAGGCGCTCACCCACCTGGGCGTCGGCGCCTCGCTGGCTGCGGAGGTGGAACGCAACACGCGGCTGCACGACGAGCCCTCCGCCCCGGCGCACACCGTCTACTCCGGTGTGCTCTACGACGCCCTCGGTTACCGATCCATGACCGCAGCACAAAAACGCAAGGCGGACGCCGCCGTCGTCGTCATCTCGGCGCTGTGGGGCGCGATAGGTTTTGCCGACAGCATTCCGGCCTACCGGCTGTCCATGTCCGTGGGCCTGCCGGAAACAGGGAAGCTCGCCTCCTATTGGAAGAAGCGGCTCCCCCAGGCGCTGGACGCCCATGCGGAGGGCCACCTGCTGGTGGACTGCCGATCGAGCACCTACGCCGCCGCGTGGACTCCCGACCCCGCCCGGACGGTCGTGGTCAACGTTTTCCAGGAGCGGAACGGCAAGCGCACCGTGGTCTCGCACTTCGCCAAGCACACCCGTGGCGAACTCGCCCGGCACTTGGTCACGAGGCGCGGCAAGGCGCCCGAGACGCCGGCCGCACTGTTGAAGGCGGCGCAGGAAGTTTGGCAGGCGGAACTTGTCGAAGGCACGGCCCGGAAGGCGCACGCGCTGAACGTCATCCTAGAGCCGTAGGCTCAACTCACCGGGCCCGTGCCGTGACCTAGGGGCGGCTACCGTACCCGAATACCCCGCTGACGCAGGAAAGTCTTAGCGCTTGCGGGCCAAGACCCTTGCGATCTCCGGGTCTTCGCGTTCAAACTTGGCCAACCCTGTCCCGGACTGTTGCTCGAAGACCTCGAAGCCGGACTCCTGAAGCTTCCGCAGGGTTTCAGCTGCCGGGATGAACCTGCGGAAGGACCGGAACCGGGCCTTCTTACGACTGGCGTCCAGTTCGGTCCGATGTTCCAGAGCGACGACGTCCCCGGGGACCGCCGCCGATGCCAGTTGTTCGAAGAACCGCTGCCCCTCGATCTCCGTTAGGCCGTTCAGCAAGAATCGCGCGTAAAACAGCACGGCGCCGCTGTGGCGTACTCCGTTCCTGAGCGCTGCCAACCGGCCGTCCTCCAGCACGTCCCCCTCGATGACCTCTACTCCCTGCCGGCCGCCAACATGGGCATGCGCTGCAGCAACGGCGTAAGTGCTGGCGTCGATCGCAGTCACTGGCAATTTCTTGTCAGCAAAGAAGACCGAGTCGCGGCCGTTACCGCTGCCCACGTCGATGACGGACCCGATGCCGGTGGCGCCCGAATTTACCCACTGCGCAAAGCCGGATGGCGAGGTGACAGCGTCGTGCGCGTAGAAATCATCCATGGCGAGGCGCGTCCGGTCCGTGTAGCTCAACAGAGCTTCGGAATCACGTCGCCTTCGCGCATCTTTCCAACGGAAATCCGGGTTTGGAATGCGCCAGTCGTCGCCGTACACGTGTGCCACGATGCGTTCCGGGCGGTGCGGCACGTTCACCGGGTGACCACTCAGGGTCGACTCCTGCACCGGCAGAAAGTCCGTTGTGGGGACTTCCTCGACTCCGACCGTGCCGAAGGGGAAGCCGACAAACCCGTTGGGTTTGAGAAACAGGTGGGCGATGTCCACCATGTCGCGAGAACCGTGCCTGTCCCGAACGGCGATGCATGAAGCCTTTGGCGTCACCTGGTATCCGGCGGCTATGAGTGCCCTGCCCACCCGTATGAATTCCGCGCGGGCTTCATCAGCCGTGGCTGTCTGGCTCAGGTAGGCGCAGTCCATGTCCTTGTCATGAGGAATGAAACCGTTTTCGCGCACGTAGCCAAGCAGTGTGCCGCTGTAGAGGAACGCCTGGCTGCCGGTGACCTCCTTGATCACTTTGGCAACCTCCCCGTACAGACTGAGCACTCCGTCCTGCCAAACAATGTCCTCGTTCTTGGGGAGCGGCCTGATCTTGCCCGCCCTGTCGAAGGCTTGTCCCTGGGCGAACCTGCGCTTCAGTGCCTCAACGTCTTCTTTGCCGTTTCGCAGGGACGGATGGGATGTTCCCCCCGAGGGCATTCGCAATGCCTTATCGCCGTACCGGACCGAGAGCGCGTCCGACTTTTTTGCGAACCGCCAGAGGTCGTACACACCGAACTCAAACGTCTTACGACCGTCAGAATCCACTTGGACGGGGGCAGTCATCACAGCCAAATCGTTAATGTAAAGCGTGACGTTCCCATCCACCAGTTCCGGCCCGGTGGCATGAACCTCGCCACCGATGCCGTCGATGGCAAGCAGAGTCACTTCTCCGACGTCCGATCGGAGAAATTGGCGATACAACTTCTTGACGCTCTGAATCATCGGACGAGTATACGTTATGAGTTCGTGTCCTGCTCGTATTCGAAGTTCAATCCAATCGCTCGAAGGACGGTGTAAGGGCGGCACTTGTTCGACGCCCTTCTAGCTGCCCCACTCCTCCGAGCGGATGAGGATGCAGCCTGAGTCGGGGCAGAAGACGATGTCGTCCGGTGCGGCCTTGCGGATGTCGGCCAGGTCGCCGGGGCTGAGCTGCATGCCGGAGCCCTCCGACTTGCCGTGGAACAACCGGGCGGCGCCGATGCCCCGGTGGGCCAGGGTCTTTTCGTAGACGGCCAGCAGGGAGGCCTCGAAGTTGCCGGCCACTTCCTGGCGCTCAGCGGCTGCGGCGGCACGTTCGCTTTCGATACCGGCGAGCTCTTCGTCGCGGGCGCGTTCCAAACCGGCCAGTTCTTCGCGCAGCTGGTCGTTGGCCTGCTGGTGCTCGGCCTGGCGGGTGCGGAGCCCCTCGAGGCGCTCCATCACTTCCAGCTCCACGTCTTCCAGGTCGCTGCGGCGCTTGTTCAGCGACACCAGTTCGTGCTGCAGCGCGGTCAGGTCCTTGGGCGAACCCGCTCCGCTGTCCAAGCGCTTCTGGTCGCGTTCGATCCGCGACTGGACGGTTTCGACGTCGCCTTCGGCGCGCTTCAGCTCGCGTTCGGTGTCCGCAATCTCCGTGTTCAGGGCGACCAGCGACGAGTCGGCGGCCGCAAGCTTCTCCACCAGCGCGTCGATGTCGGCATTCTTGGCGGTGGCTGCAGCGCGGCGGCTCAGTTGGGTGAGCTTGCCGTCCAATGCCTGCAGGTCGAGCAACCTCAGTTGCTCGGAAGCCGGTGCCTTCGCCATGTACGTCCTTTCAAAACGCTGCGGAACCACTGCGGTTCAGCCTCGTCCAAGCCTACAGTCCGGACGAAGCGCTGCTACCCCGGAGTCAGGACGAAATCCCACGGATCGGTGTTGGTGACGCTGACCTTGACTTCCACCGAGTAGCCCTGGTCGGCCAGGACATTGTCCAGCGCCACGGACGCCGGCGTCAGCCACAACCATTCACTGCCGAAATGCGAGACGTCAATGAGATACGGCCGGCCGTCCACGGCCCCCTCCCGCGCTTCGGACGCCGGGTGGTGGCGCAAGTCGGCCGTGACATAAACGTCCGCGCGCGACGCGCGGACCTGATCGAGCAGCGAGTCGCCGGCACCGCCGCACACGGCCACACTGCGGATAATCCCGTTGCGGTCGCCGGCCACCCTCACTCCCCCGGCGACGGCCGGCAGGATGCTGAATACCTGCTCGGCGAACTCGCCCAGCGTCTTGGCCTCGGCCAGCTCCCCCACCCGCCCGATGCCTTCTTCCGGCAAGCCGTTGTCGGCCGGCGAGAGCGGCCGCACGTCCCGCAGCCCGAGCGCGTCGGCGAGCACGTCGGATACGCCTCCGACGGCGCTGTCAGCGTTGGTGTGAACCGTGACCAAGGCGCAGCCGCTTTCGATCAGCCGGTGCACGGCGTCTCCCTTGAAGCTGGTGGTTGCGACCGAGTTGACCGGCTTCAGCAGCAGCGGGTGGTGCGTGAGCAGCAGGTCGGCGCCCCACTCGATGGCCTCGGTGATCACTTCGGTTGTCGGATCCACGGCGAACATGATCTTCTGCACGGCGGAGGAGGGCCGGCCGACGACGGGGCCCACTGCATCCCATTGCTCGGCGAGCGATTCGGGCCAGAGCTCTTCGATGGCCAGGAGCACATCGCCCAGCACCGGCGTCGTCGGCCGCGCTTCGTCCCGCGCCGAGGCTTCGGTTCCCTCGGCGGCTTCGGTTCCTGCGGGGACTTCGTTTCCTTCGGGGGTTGCGCTTCCCTCGGGGGCGTTGGCGCCCTCGGGCTTTGCGTTTGCCTCGGCAGCCTGGGTTCCCACGGGGCCTTCGGTGCCTGCGGGGCCTTCGGTGCCTGCGGGGGCTTCGGCATCCCCGGTGCGGAGCTGTTCATCGACCATGAATCCTTTTCTACCCCATCCGCGGTGGCCAGCCCACCAGCCGCCGCCCGCGTTCGCGGCCCGGGAACATTCGAGGGGTCCGTGACATTGTTAAGCCATGAAGACTTTTGTGCTTGGCGGTGGCTGCTTTTGGTGCCTCGACGCGGTCTACAACAGGACGCGCGGTGTCACGGAGGTGGTTTCCGGCTACACCGGCGGCCACGTGAAGAGTCCCTCCTACGAGGCGGTCTGCTCCGGAACGACGGGGCACGCAGAGGTGGTGGCCGTGACGTTCGACGAAACGGTGGTGCCCGAGGACGTCATCTTGGGGATGTTCTTCGCCTCGCACAACCCCACCACCCTGAACCGCCAGGGCTACGACGTCGGGACGCAGTATCGCTCGTCGATGTTCTACGTCGACGACGAACAGAAGCGGACCTTCGAGGCTGCCATCGAGCGCGCACAGTCCGACTGGCAGGACCCCATCGTGACCGAGGTCGTGCGGCTGCCCGATTTCTATCCGGCGGAGGAATACCACCAGAACTTCTACGCCAAGCATCCCGATGCCGGCTACTGCCAGGTGATCATCAATCCGAAGCTGGCCAAGGCCCGAAAATATTACGCCGAATGGCTCACCGCTTAGCTCACGGCTCGCCGCGCTGACTAGTGTGGAAGAAGTTTTGTTACCCCCATCTGTAACGGCCCGAACGGCCAGAAGGCAGGAAAACATGGCCCCGATTTACGACGACGTCACCCAGGTTGTGGGGCGCACCCCGCTGGTGCGCCTGAACCGGCTCACCGAGGGCCTGCCGGCCCAGATCGCCGTGAAGCTGGAGTTCTACAACCCCGCCAACTCGGTCAAGGACCGGATTGGCGTGGCCATCGTCGACGCCGCCGAGAAGGCAGGTGCGCTGAAGCCCGGCGGCACCATCGTGGAGGGCACCTCCGGCAACACCGGCATCGCGCTGGCCATGGTAGGGGCAGCCCGCGGCTACAAGGTGATCCTGACCATGCCGGAGACCATGTCCACCGAGCGCCGGGTCATGCTGCGCGCCTTCGGTGCCGAAATCGTGCTGACCCCCGGTTCCGAGGGCATGCGCGGCGCTGTGGAGAAGGCCAAGGAGATCGTGGCCAACACGGAAAACTCCATCTGGGCGCAGCAGTTCGCCAATGAGGCCAACCCGCTGATCCACCGCACCACCACCGGCGAGGAAATCTGGGCCGACACCGATGGCCAGGTGGACATCCTGGTGGCCGGCATCGGCACCGGCGGCACCATCACCGGCGCCGGTGGCCTGCTGAAGGAGCGCAAGCCCGGCGTCCAGATCATCGCCGTCGAGCCGGAAGACTCCCCCATCCTCACCGGCGGCAGCCCCGGCCCGCACAAGATCCAAGGCCTCGGCGCCAACTTCGTGCCGGAGGTGCTGAACACCAGCGTCTACGACGAGGTGCTGGACGCACCGACGTCGGCGTCGGTCGCCGTCGCCCGCGATCTGGGCATCAAGGAAGGCATCCTCGGCGGCATCTCCTCGGGTGCGGCCGTGTGGGCGGCGCTGGAAGTCGCGAAGCGCCCGGAGAACGCCGGTAAGCTGATCGTGGCCGTGGTGCCCGACTTCGGTGAGCGCTACATTTCCACGATCCTGTACGACGACATCCGCGGCTAACCAGCTTCCCCTGCCGCCGAGCGGCGCTGTTCAAGCAGAAAGAGCACATGGGTTTCCTAGCGCGACTGCGTGAAGACCTCGAGGCCGCCCGGTCGCACGACCCGGCGGCCCGGGGCCACGTGGAGAATTTCCTGGCCTACTCCGGGCTGCACGCCATCTGGATCCACCGGCTGACCCACAGGCTGTGGGCCAAACCGTCGCTGCGGCTGCCGGCCCGGCTGATTTCGCAGGCGGGACGCTTCCTGACCGGCATCGAAATCCATCCCGGCGCGACCATCGGCCGCCGGTTCTTCATTGACCACGGCATGGGCGTGGTGATCGGCGAGACGGCCGAAATCGGCGACGACGTGATGCTCTACCACGGCGTCACGCTCGGCGGCCGTTCGCTGGACAAGGTCAAGCGCCACCCCACCATCGGCGACCGGGTGGTCATCGGTGCCGGGGCCAAAGTGCTGGGTCCCGTGGTCATCGGGGCCGACAGCGCCGTCGGTGCGAACGCCGTGGTGGTCAAGGACGCTCCGCCGGAATCGATCATCACCGGCATTCCGGCCACCTTCCGGCACCGCGATCCGCAGCGCGAAACCAAGCCGGCCGTCGACCCGGCCGAATACATCGACCCGGCGATGTGGATCTAACGTCCACTGCTGCCCGATAAACGTTGAACCTGACGAGAGGACAAGCCGTGGGCGAATCGATCCGCATCGGCATAGCCGGCTACGGAAACCTGGGCCGCGGCGTGGAGGCCGCGGTAGCCAAGAACCCGGACATGGAACTGGCCGGGGTCTTCACCCGCCGATCCCCCGGGGACCTTGCCACGCTGCGCGAGGAGACTGCCGTATACGCCATGGACGACCTGGCCGCCCACGAAGACAGCATCGACGTGCTGATCCTGTGCGGCGGTTCCAAGGAGGACCTCCCGCAGCAGGGTCCGGTCATGGCGGCCCGCTTTAACACGGTGGACAGCTTCGACACGCACGCCCGCATCCCCGAATACTTCGACGCCGTCGACGCGCCGGCGCGGGCCGCCGGGAAGACAGCGCTGATTTCCGCCGGCTGGGACCCCGGGATGTTTTCCATCAACCGCGTGTACGGGGAGGCCCTCCTGCCCGACGGCGATACCTACACCTTCTGGGGCCGCGGGCTGAGCCAGGGACATTCCGACGCCGTCCGGCGCGTTCCCGGTGTCGCTGCCGGCGTGCAGTACACACTGCCGTCGGAAGCCGCGATTGAACAGGTGCGCGACGGCAGCCGCCCGCAGCTGGAAACGCGGCAGAAGCACACGCGTGAATGCTTCGTGGTGCTCGCCGACGGCGCCGACCCCGCAGCGGTCAAGGAAGCCATCGTGACCATGCCGCACTACTTCGACCAGTACGACACCGAGGTCCACTTCATCACCGCCGAAGAACTGGCCCGCGACCACAGCGCCATGCCGCACGGCGGGATGACCATCCGCAGCGGCAACACCAGCGACGAACACGCCCAGGTCATCGAGTACGGACTCACGCTGGAGAGCAACCCGGAATTCACCGCCAGCGTCCTGGTGGCCTACGCCCGGGCCGTGCACCGCCTGCACCAGCAGGGCCGGTTCGGCGCGGTCACCGTCTTCGACGTACCGCCCGGCCTGCTCTCCCCCAAATCTGCGGCGGAACTGCGCGCTGAGTTGCTGTAGCAACTCGTCGCGGTCTACCGGTAGGCTCGACCATCGATCCTAAGAGGCCCCTCTGCGCGGAGCAGAGGGGCCTCTCGCTGTCTGTCAGGGTTTCTCGGGCTCCGATGACGCCGTTGACTGCTTATGCCGAATGATTGAGTATTATTCGGATAACTCCTCAACCTGACGAGGAGCTTTCTCTTCCGTCTGCTCTGTTGTCATTCCTGTTGGGGGAAATTCTTGAAAAGACTGCTTCAGCGCGCCGTTACAGTTTCAATGGCCACTCTTTTATTTACTGCACCAATAACACTCGCTCAGGCTCAGGCGAACCCAGTCGGCGTTACCGTCGCTTCAACGACAGCGGTCTCCACGGCAGTCGTGAAGGCAACGATCACGGGTGCCCCGAAGTCCTCAACTGTGGCCAGCGGCAAGACCCATAGCTTCAACGTCAAGGCAGTCGGCAGCAAACTCAGGTATCAATGGCAGGTCAAAAAACCTAAGTCCTACAACTGGGTCAAAGCCACCGGAGCTTCTGCCAAAACCCACACTCTCAAGGTCAAGGCCTCGGCCAGCCTTAATGGAGCCCAGTACCGCGTGATCGTCTCCAACTCCCGCTCAAAGATCACGTCGAGGAGCGCCACGCTCACCGTTGTCACCTCACCCAGGATCACAACCGAGCCCAAGAACGTGACCACTCCGGCACGATCGAAGGTAACGCTTTCAGTCAAAGCGAGTGGCGGAGCCATGTCATACCAGTGGCAGCGTAAGGCAGGATCCAAATGGGCGAACATTTCCTCGGCCACCAGGTCAACCCACACCTTCACAACTCCCTCCGGACAGTCAGTAACCGAGTACCGCGCCGTCGCGGGCAACAAGGCAGGAAAGGCAACTTCCAACAGCGTGAAGGTCACGACCGTCGTCAAACCGACGGTTAAGATCCCGCGTTCGATTGAGACCACCACTGGCCAATCCATCACTATCAAGAGCCAAGCCACGGGCGGATCCCTGTCCTACGCGTGGGAACGTGGGGTCGAAGGAACCGACGGAAAGGTCTCGTGGAAGAGGATTTCGGGAGCAACAAGCGCGAACTACACGTTTACCGCACGGTCGAAGAACGAACTGGATACCTACCGGGTCATAGTAACGAACAAAGCCGGAAAAGCGACCTCAGCAGAAATGGTGCTGTTTGTACGATCGTCGAGGTAAGACCCCTTCGCTATCGACAAAATATTCACTTTGCCTGACTGGAACGTGCTGTTCTTCGAACCACGTCAATACCCAAGCAACACAGAGTCAGGAAAAGCGGATCTTTACGTGGAATTGCTCTTGGGTAACAGCAGCGATTCCACCATGGATCCGGCCGACTGGATCGTCGTGGAATACATCGGTGCAGACGGGAACACCTACGACGACTCCGGGTATACGGTAATAGATTCCTATCTCGACATGGGGCCGCTGCTTCCGCCGACGGTGGACGTTGATTCCTCCATTGGTTACGGAGTGGTTTTTGCCGATGTCCCGGCCGCTGCAGTCAAGGGCGGAGTCTGGCGCATCACCGATTGGTACGACGACTCCGTTGAGTACGTCCAAGGATTCTAGGTGCCTGAGCATTATTGCTCGTACGATTAACCAGTAAATCATTTTGGTTCCGGGCTGCGCCCGGGAAAGTTGGGGAAATTGAAACTCGCACCTTACGTGCGTGGCGCCGCTGCGTTCGCAGCCGCTGCCTCGCTCCTTCTAGGCTCCGTCACTGCCGCAACCGCGGCTCCCGTCGAGGCCGTCACAGCGGTGACTGGTCCCGCCGTCGGGGCGACGGTCCCGACGCCTGCGCCCGAAACGAGCGTGGCGATCAAAAATATCGGCAGCCCGGTTGCCCCCGTCAACGGCACTGCAACGGTGAAGCCCACGGTTGCCGCCACCGGCTGGGTCACCGTGACAGCCAAGACCATCACGGTTAAGCAAGGCAGCAAGACCGTGCTCAGGAACAAGAAGAGCGCGAAGCTCAAGGCCGGGACCTACTCGGTTGCCACAACCGTGAAGTACAAGACGTACGCAGAAGTGGACGGCCAGCGCGTCTACTCGAACCTCAAGACGACGTCGAAGACGCAGAAGCTCGTGGTCCGCACTGCAGTTGCGCTGAAGACCATTGCGGGAAAGAAGGCTCCTTACAACGGCACGGCAACCATCAAGCCGAATGTTTCGTCTGCCAAGGGCGTGAAAGTCGTGTCCAAGACGCTGACGGTGAAGGCCGGCAGTAAGACCGTAACCAAGAACAAGAAGTCGGTTTCCCTGCGGGCCGGCAGGTACAAGGTCACCACGACGGTGAAGTACCGGTTGCCGTCCTCGACCTACACGCGCACCGCGACGAAGACGCAGGCTCTCACGATCACGGCCGGAAAGAAGCCCACCCGAAGTGCCCCCAACGGACACTATTGCCCGGCCGGATACCCCATCAAAGGCAATCAAAGCTCCTCGGGCGAGTGGATTTATCACGTCCCAGGCGGTGGCTTCTACTCGCGCACCAGCCCCGAAGAGTGCTTTGCCACGGAAAGTGCAGCTCGGGCTGCCGGCTACCGCGCTTCGAAGCGATAGCCGGACTCAAACCTGAGACAATCGGCCCCTCCTCAACTCTCCGAGGAGGGGCCGATTTCCGCTTAACGGTGCGGTTTTAGCCCGCCGGTCGTGCGGTTCCACGGGTGTCCTGCCCTGTTGCGTCGCCCATGGCGCCGATAAACTCGCCCCCAGGGCACCAGACCGGGAGGGCAAGCACCACATGTATCAGGAAACAGCTCAAAGATTACGGGCCCGGTTACGGCACGAGAAGGACGAATACAGCCACGGAGAGCACCTGCCGCTGGGCTCTTTCCTGATGTTGATGGGCGTCCACGGCACAGGACTGGCACTGGGGACAGCCGCCGTTCGCCGCTCCGGCCGCACCGTGCCGGACGCGCCCCGGTGGAGCGACCTGGCGCTGATCGCCGTCGCGACACACAAGCTCTCCCGACTGCTGACCAAGGCCCCGGTCACCAGCCCGCTGCGGGCTCCGTTCACTTCCTTTGAAGGACAAAGCGGAGCAGCCGAACTGGCCGAAGACGTGCGCGGCACCGGACCGCAGAAAGCCATCGGCGAACTGCTGACGTGCCCGTTCTGCCTGGGCCAATGGGTGGCCAGCGGCTTCATCTTCGGGCTGTTGCTGGCTCCGAAGCCAACCCGCTGGGCGGCCGCCCTGCTCACCGCGGAATTCGGATCCGACCTCCTCCAGTTCTTCTACTCGAAGGTACAGAAGTCGGCGGCGTAGTTTCCGACGAAAGCGGTGGCAGCCGACGAAGCCCCCAACCGCAAGAGTCGGTTGGGGGCTCCGGAAGCTCCTCAGGCGGCTGTCCGCCGTCCGAGTCAGTGCGTGTCGACGGCGGAGACCTCCGACTTGTCGCCGCTCCACAGGGTGTGGAAGGTGCCTTCCGCGTCCGTCCGGCCGTAGGTGTGTGCGCCGAAGAGGTCGCGCAGGCCCTGGGTCAGGGCGGCCGGCAGGCGATTGCGGCGCAGCCCGTCGTAGTAGGCCAGCGAGGAGGCAAATACCGGTACCGGGATGCCGAGCCGGACGGCGGTGGCCACGACTCGGCGCCACGCCGGGACTGCCTGGCCGATCGCATCGGCGAAGGCCGGGGCGAAGAGCAGGTTTTCAGGCTTTGAGTCGCCGGCGTAGGCCTTCATGATGTCGTCCAGCAGCTCGGCGCGGATGATGCAGCCGGCGCGCCAGAGCGAGGCGATCTCATCCAGCTTCAGATCCCAGCCGTACTCGCCCGCTGCGGAACCGAGCATGTCGATGCCCTGGGCGTAGCTGACCAGCTTGGAGGCGAACAGCGCCTGGCGGACGTCCTCGACGAAGCTCTGCGGGACCTTGACGTCTTCTTCGTGTCCTGCCAGCACGTCCTGGGCTATGGCGCGCTGGCCGCGCTGCGAGGAAAGGCCGCGCGCGAAAACCGACTCGGCAATGCCGGAGACCGGCGACCCGAGTTCGAGCGCGGAGACGACGGTCCAGCGCCCGGTGCCCTTCTGCCCGGCCGAGTCCACCACCACGTCGACGAACGGCTTGCCAGTCTTGGCGTCCGTGTGGGCAAGCACCTCGGCGGTGATCTCAATCAGGAAGGACGAGAGCTCGGTCTTGTTCCACGCGGTGAAGATCTCGGCCTGCTGCTGCGGTTCCAGGCCTGCACCGGTGCGGAGCAGGTCGTAGGCCTCACCGATGACCTGCATGTCCGCGTACTCGATGCCGTTGTGCACCATCTTTACGAAATGGCCCGCGCCATCCGTGCCCACCCAGCTGCAGCAGGGTTCGCCGTCGTACTTGGCGGAGATCTTTTCCAGCATGGGGCCGAGCGAGTCGTAGGACTGCCGGGAGCCGCCGGGCATGATGGATGGGCCGAGGAGCGCCCCTTCCTCGCCGCCCGAGACCCCGATGCCGACGAAGTGCAGCCCCTTCTCGGCCAAGGCGGCCTCGCGGCGCCGGGTGTCCTCGTAGTGCGAGTTGCCGGCGTCAATGACGATGTCGCCCTCTTCCAGCAACGGCACCAACTGCTCGATGACGGAGTCGACCGGCTTGCCGGCCTTGACCATGATGAGCACGCGGCGGGGCTTCTGCAGGTTCTCCACCAGCTCCTGCAGCGACTCGGTGCGGATGAAGTCGCCCTCGTCGCCGTGGGCGGACAGCAGGGCGTCCGTCTTTTCCACCGAGCGGTTGTGCAGGGCGACCGTGTAGCCGTTGCGGGCGAAGTTCCGTGCCAGGTTGGCGCCCATGACGGCCAGACCTGTCACACCGATGTGTGCGCTCATTGAGTCTCCATGTGTGCGGTCCCCGCGGTCAGGGACGTCAGCGTACAGCCCGAGCGGGCCGTGGTTCCTCCTCAAGCCTAATCCCGACCGGCGGCACCGGCTAAGCGGGCTGACGTTAGCTATGACTCATTCGCCAGGGGCAGCCGAGGGTCGGAAGCGCAGCCAGGCGTCGATTGCGTCATCGTCCGCGTCGTCCTCGCCGGGAAAGCCCCTGCCGGCGATGGCGTCCGTGCCGGGGTCCGGGCGGGGAGTCAACGCTCGAGGCGAGGCCGCGGGCAGCCCGATTTCATCCAGCGGGTCCTGCGCCGGTATCAGGCCGACGTCCTGTTCGGAGCACGGCCGGCGGTGCGTTCCGGAGCAGGCACAACGCCGTGCCGAGACGGTGCGTGCAGGGACGAACGTGTGGCCGGCAGTCCGGCAGAACTTCTCCATTGTTGCCCCTCGTGAAAACCAGCATGATCGGTCCAGCGTTGCAGACCGGAGGCCGGTTGTAGAGAGCTTCACGGCGCCGTTGCTTAACCGTTATTGCACGACGCAGCGGCCGCTCTATCTTGGCATAAGATCGGCACAATAAGTGCCCGGCAGCACCGTTCGGCGGCTCGCGGATGGTAAGGGCGTGCGCCGTGTTTTGACCCGTATTTGCCGATAACGAGCGACACGCTTAACTGATCAATCATGGTGGTTGAGAAATGCCCACGGGTCATGGCAGACTGTGGCTTGGCGGTGGCATTGAACGCCCGGGAGCCCCCATCTCCCCGGTTGCTGCACCGCTTATCCCCTGGCAGTTCCGTTGATCCCCCATCTAACGGCTGCCCCGAAAGGCACTGTCCCTCGCGGGACAGTGCCTTTCCCTTTGGACCTGTGTGCCGGCTGTGATCCCCGAGACGAGATTCCTCGCGAGCGACGAGTATGGCTGACAAGTTTTTCACGTGCCCGGTAGATGTCCCGCACGCGACCATGCAGCGGCACGGCAGGACGGCGTGTCCTTGCCGGGCGGTGCGGAAGATAGGGCCGCCGGGCCGGGTGTCGGATTCGCGGGAAAGGGGCTTCGACGCGGTCGAATGCTGCGCGCGGACGAACACCTTATCCGGCATCTGCAACGCTGAGGGACAGCCCCGCCCATCCCCCAACAGCGGGCGGGGCCGTCACCTCATCCATCCGGTTCCACTGCCCCCTGCAGCGGCCACCGGGAGCCCCACGTTACACCGGCAGGCGCCCGCTGGACCTCAAGATTCACTTAGGAATCGAAGCCTGAAACGCAGAAACCGGAGACTGCGGCTCAGCCCGGCCAGTGGAGCCGGGCACGAAAAAACCCCGCATTCCCAGGCGTCTTGCCTGACAGTGCGGGGTTTGTTCGTGGGTCCTACCGGGATCGAACCGATGACATCCACGGTGTAAACGTGGCGCTCTACCAGCTGAGCTAAAGACCCGTTGTAATGTCGAAAGCGGGACCGCGGAGCGTTATCCGCCGCAACATCACGAGGATTTACTCTACCGGATAAACCGGCGTGAACGCCAACCAAATTTACGTGCGGATCAACACGATGCAACCTGTAACCTGAGACCTCCCTCAGGGGCAACAGCCGGCGCATCGAAGGGGCGGCACGGTCCTCCTGGCCGGTCTCAGGCCGGCTTCTGGAGCCGGCCCGGCAACTCCGCCGCCAGGTGGCCAAGAGCCTCGGAGACGCCCGTTTCCAGCTTCAGGTCGGCCAAGTCGTCGCCGCGGGTAGGGCCGCGGTTGATGATCACCACGGGTTTGCCCTGTTTGGCGGCGTGCCGGACGAACCGCAGGCCGCTCATCACGGTGAGCGAGGACCCGGCAACCAGCAGCGCCTCGCCGTCGTCCACCATGGCGTAGGCCGCCGCCACCCGGTCCTTGGGGACATTCTCGCCGAAGTAGACGAAGTCCGGCTTGAGCATGCCGCCGCAGACCAGGCAGTCGGCCACGACGAAGCGGGAGGTGTCGGCGACGTCGGCGTCGGCATCCGGAGCGACATCGCCGGCATCGCCGGCGGCGGCGTAGGCGGGGTTGAGTTCCTCCAGCCGCACCGCCAGCGAGGAGCGGCTGGTCACGTCCCCGCAGTCCAGGCAGATCACCCGGTCGAAACGCCCGTGCAGGTCGATCACGTTCACGCTGCCGGCGTCCTCATGCAGCCGGTCCACGTTCTGCGTGATCAGGCCGCTGAGCAGTCCGTTCTGCTCCATCGCTGCCAGCGCGTAGTGGCCGAGGTTGGGCGCGGCGTGGTGCATGTGCCGCCAGCCGATGTGGTTGCGCGCCCAGTAGCGGCGGCGCAGGTCCTCGTCGCCGACGAACTGCTGGTAGGTCATCGGTGCGCGCGGGACGGAGGTGGGTCCGCGGTAGTCCGGGATGCCGGAATCGGTGCTGAGGCCAGCGCCGGTCAACACGGCCAGACGGTGTCCAGCCAGGATCTCGAGCGCCGGCCGCAGCAACTCCATGGCGGCTAGAGCTCTTTCAGCACGCGGTGGTATTCCTGGATGTCGCGGGCTTGGCTGCGGGGATTGCGGATCACGTGCCGCAGGATGCCTTCGGCGTCGATGATGAAGGTGCCGCGCAGCGCCATGCCGGAGTCGTCGTCGAACACGCCGTAGGCCTTGGCCACGTCGCCGTGCGGCCAGAAGTCGGCCAGCAGGTCGAACTCGTAGCCCTCCTGCTCCGCGAACGCGCGCAGGGCGAACTTATGGTCAACGGACACGGCCAGCACGCGGGCATTCTCGCTGCGGAAGAGGCCCAGGTCGTCGCGCAGCTCGCACAGCTCGCCGGTGCAGATGCCGGAGAAGGCGAACGGGTAGAAGACCAGCACGACGTTCTCACCGCGCAGGGCAGAGAGCCTGACGGGTTCGCCGAACTGGTTGGCCAGCTCGAAATCGGGTGCGGGCAGCCCGGTCCGGGGTGCGTCCGCGGTCACTTGTTGGTCCGCTTGCTGACCAGCCGGGTGGCGGCCCAATCGCCGGAGACGCCGGCGGAAGTGGTCACGTGCAGGCCGGCGGTAGGCGCCGCTTCCTGGACGTCGGCCGGCGGCACGTAACCGTCCCGGCCGGACTTCGGCGTCAGCACCCAGACCACTCCGCCCGGCCCGAGGGTTGTCTGCGTGTCGACCAGCGCGTCCACCAGGTCGCCGTCGCCGTCGCGCCACCACAGGATCACCGCGTCCACCACGTCGTGGTCGTCCTCGGTAAGCAGTTCGGAGCCGGTGAGGTCCTCGATGTCGTCACGCAGATCGAAGTCCACGTCCTCGTCATAGCCGAATTCCTGGATCAGGTCCCCGTCTTTGAAACCCAAATTGCCTGCCACATTCTCTACCGCGGCGGCTTCGGCCTCGCCCACTGTGCTCCTCCTGTATGGAACGTATTGATTCACCCCGCCGACGGCGATGGGCGTGTTGCTAGTTACAAGCCAACACCCTAATCGCCGTCGCTTCAAGCCACCCGCAGGACGCTGCCGTTTTTTGCCGCGCCGCTGGGCCGCTTTACGCCTCTTTCTTAAGGGACGACGGCGGGCGCCCGCGGGGACCGGCGCCGGTGGGTCCGACGACGGCGACGGCGGGGCGGCCTCCGACGTCGTCGTAACAACTGGCACGGCCGGCTCCGGCTGCGTTGTAATGCCGTGAACAGTTAGAGTGGCACTGAAGAATATCTCCCGGCCGGACCATGCGCCGGGTCGCTATGCCACGTAAGGCGCAGACACAATCTGCACGTATGAGAGGTTGGACGTGAGCGCAGGAGAAGATACCTCGCACATCCTGAGCGGGCTGACAAGCCAGCTGCCGGATCGCGATCCCGAAGAAACCGCCGAATGGATAGAGTCCTTCGACGGTCTGGTGGAGAGCCAGGGCACCGAACGGGCCCAGTTTATTGTCCGCTCCATCCTGCAGCGTGCGGGTGCGCAGAGCGTCGGCGTGCCGATGGTGACCACCACGGACTATGTCAATACCATTCCGGTCGACCAGGAGCCGGAGTTCCCGGGCGACGAGGAGATTGAGCGCCGCTACCGCGCCTGGATGCGCTGGAACGCGGCCATGCTGGTGCACCGGGCCCAGCGTCCGGACATCGGCGTGGGCGGACACATCTCCACCTACGCCGGCGCGGCCACCCTCTATGAAGTGGGCTTCAACCATTTCTTCCGCGGCAAGGACCACCCCGGCGGCGGCGACCAGGTCTTTTTCCAGGGCCACGCCTCCCCCGGCATGTACGCGCGCGCCTTCCTCGAAGGCCGGCTGTCCGAGGAGGACCTGGACGGTTTCCGGCAGGAGAAGTCCCGCGAAGGCCACGCCCTGCCCTCCTACCCGCACCCGCGCTCCATGCCCGAGTTCTGGGAATTCCCCACCGTTTCCATGGGCATCGGCCCGGCCAACGCCATCTACCAGGCGCAGTTGAACCGCTACCTGCAGAACCGCGGGATCAAGGACACCTCCGACCAGCACGTCTGGGCCTTCCTGGGCGACGGCGAGATGGACGAACCGGAGTCGCGCGGCTTCCTGCAGCTGGCAGCCAACGAAAAGCTGGACAACCTCACCTTCGTGATCAACTGCAACCTGCAGCGCCTCGACGGGCCGGTGCGCGGCAACGGCAAGATCATGCAGGAGCTCGAGGCCTTCTTCCGCGGCGCCGGCTGGCATGTCATCAAGGTGACCTGGGGCCGGGAGTGGGACGAACTGCTCGCCAAGGATCATGACGGCGCGCTGGTGGACATCATGAACTCCACCCTCGACGGCGACTACCAGACCTACAAGGCCGAATCCGGCGGGTTCGTCCGCGAGCACTTCTTTGGCAAGACCCCGCAGACCAAGGAAATGGTCGCGGACATGACCGACGAGCAGATCTGGAACCTCAAGCGCGGCGGCCACGACTACCACAAGGTCTACGCCGCCTACCGCGCCGCCACCGAGTTCAAGGGCAAGCCCACGGTGGTCCTCGCCCAGACGGTCAAGGGTTACGGCCTGGGCACGCACTTCGAGGGCCGCAACGCGACCCACCAGATGAAGAAGCTGACCCTGCAGGACCTGAAGGACTTCCGCGACCACCTGCGCATCCCGATCTCCGACGAGCAGCTCGAGGCCGATCCGTACCGGCCGCCGTACTACCGGCCGGGACCGGACACCCCTGAGATCAAGTACATGATGGAGCGCCGGGCCGCGCTCGGCGGCGCCGTGCCGGAACGTCGGACCGCGCACCAGCAGCTGCACCTGCCCGAGGACAAGGCCTACGAGGTTGCCAAGCGCGGCTCCGGGAAACAGCAGGCTGCCACCACCATGGCGTTCGTGCGCCTGCTGAAGGACCTGATGCGGGACAAGGAATTCGGTGCCCGCGTGGTCCCGATCATTCCGGACGAGGCGCGGACCTTCGGCATGGACTCGTTCTTCCCGACCGCCAAGATCTATAACCCCAAGGGCCAGAACTACCTGTCCGTGGACCGCGACCTGGTCCTGGCGTACAAGGAATCCCCGCAGGGCCAGATCCTGCATACCGGCATCAACGAATCCGGCTCCACCGCCGCCTTCACCGCCGTCGGTACCTCCTACGCCACCCACGGCGAGCCGTTGGTGCCGATCTACATCTTCTACTCGATGTTCGGCTTCCAGCGCACCGGTGACTTCTTCTGGGCCGCCGCCGACCAGATGGCCCGAGGCTTCGTGATCGGCGCCACCGCGGGACGGACCACCCTGACCGGCGAGGGCCTGCAGCACGCGGACGGGCATTCCCCGGTCCTCGCCTCCACCAACCCGGCGGTCGTCACCTATGACCCGGCCTACGGGTACGAGATCGGACACATCATGCGCGACGGCCTGGAGCGCATGTACGGCGGGAACCATCCGGATCCCAACGTGATGTACTACCTGACCGTGTACAACGAGCCGATCCTCCAGCCCGCCGAACCGGAGGAACTGGACGTCGAGGGCCTGGTCAAGGGCATCTACCTGCTGGCTCCGGCCAAGGTCGACGGGCCCCGCACCCAGCTGTTGGCCTCCGGCGTGGCCGTGCCGTGGGCGCTGGAGGCCCAGCAGCTGCTGGCCGATGACTGGGGCGTCTCCGCCGATGTCTGGTCGGTGACCAGCTGGAACGAACTCCGCCGCGACGGCCTGGCCGCCGAGGAGGAGGCGTTCCTGAACCCCGGCGCCGAGCCGCGCAAGCCCTTTGTGGCCCAGCAGCTCGAAGGGGCGACCGGCCCGATCGTGGCGGTCAGCGACTACATGGCGGCCGTGCCGGACCAGATCCGGCAGTACCTGCCCAACGAGTTCGCGACCTTGGGTGCCGACGGCTTCGGGTTCTCCGACACGCGGGCCGCGGCCCGGCGCTTCTTCAAGATCGACAGCCACTCGATCGTGGTCCGGGCACTGCAGATGCTGGCCCGCCGCGGCGAAGTCGACCAGAATGTGCCACGGGACGCGTTCGACAAGTACCGCCTGATGGACGTCAATGCCGGCACCTCGGGCAACGCCGGGGGCGACTCCTAAACCGCGGCAACGCGCCACCCGACGGGCGGCGGACCCGGCCCTTTGCGGCCGGGTCCGCCGCCTGTTTTAGTAGGAACCACACAAAAGCCGGAATGGAGCTTGCCCGGCCAAGTGCGTATGCTCGTTGCATGCCCCACGCCCGGACCGAACCTGCCAAGACGGCTGCCCCACCGGGCACGACGGCCGCCAAGAAAACCGCGGCACCGCAGGCGCCGCCGTCGACATCCGGCGCGGGCGGGCGACGCGCCGGCGCCGGGCGGAAGGGCGACCGGGCCGCGACCGGCAATCCGGCGACGTTGGAGCGGCTGCGGACCAAGGTCGGCGCGCTGGCGACCGTGACCCTGAAGCGGCTGGATTCGGACCTGCCCTGGTACCGCGGGTTGCGGCCGGACGAACGCTCCGCGCTCGGCCTGGTCGCCCAGAAGGGCATCGCGTCCTTCGTGACATGGTACGAACGCCCCACGTCCCCGGCCTGGGTGATGAACGACGTCTTCGGCACCGCCCCCACCGAGCTGACCCGCTCCATCAGCCTGCAACGCGCCCTGCAGCTGATCCGCGTGGTGGTCGAAGCCGTGGAAGACGAAGTGCCGGACCTTGCCGGCGAAAGCGACGAGGCCCAACTGCGCGAAGCGGTGCTGCGCTATTCCCGCGAGGTCGCCTTCGCCGCTGCCGACGTGTACGCACGCGCCGCCGAAACGCGCGGTTCCTGGGATACCCGGCTCGAGGCGCTGGTCGTGGACGCGATCCTGCGCGGCGAAAGCTCCGACGCGCTGCGCTCCCGGATCGCCGCGGTCGGCTGGAAGACCACCGGCCCCATCACGGTGATGGTGGGCGGCTCCCCCGGTGAACCGGGCCCCAGCTTCGTGACCGAACTGCGCCGCGCCAGCTCCCGCTACGCCGCCGACACCCTCGTGGGCATCCAGGGCGAGCGGCTGATCCTGGTGCTGGGCGGCCTGTCGGACCAGGACACCGCCTTCGTGCGCCTGGCCGAACTCTTCGGGCCCGGGCCGGTGGTCTACGGCCCGGAGGCCCGCTCGCTGGTGGACGCCAGCACCTCGGCCCAGGCCGCCTTCGCCGGGCTCAACGCGGCCAAGGCCTGGCCGGCCGCGCCGCGTCCTGTCGCCGCCAACGACCTGTGGCCCGAGCGGGTGATGTCCGGCGACGACGCCGCGCGACGCGACCTCTACAAGTACATCTACGTGCCGCTGCTCAACGCCGGCAACGGGTTGGTCGAAACGCTCTCCAGCTACCTGTCGCTGGGGCATTCGCTGGAGGCCACGGCGCGGGAACTGTTCGTCCACGCCAACACGGTGCGCTACCGGCTGCGCCGGGTGTGCGATGTGACCGGCTGGGATCCGCTGCTGCCGCGGGAGGCCTTCGTGCTGCAGACCGCCCTCGGCGTGGGACGCCTGGTGGCTCCCGCGCGGAGCCCGAAGGACCGCGCGGCGGCTCGGCAGTAGTTGCGCCACCTTGTAGACTTCCTACAAAGCGGTTCGGCGAGCTTCGTGTGCCGAAACACCGTGGAAACCGCCTCCTCTTTGGAAAGCTTGAATACGTGCTTGCAATAGTCTGCCCGGGCCAGGGTTCCCAAACGCCCGGATTCCTCAATCCCTGGCTCGAGGTCCCCGGTGTGCCCGAACACCTCGGACTGCTCAGCGACATCGCCCAGCTGGACCTTCTCACGCACGGCACCGTGTCGGATGAGGAGACCATCAAGGACACCGCCGTCGCCCAGCCGCTGATCGTGGCCGCGGGCCTGCTGGCCGCCCGCGCCCTGACCGCCGATGAGCCCCTCGACCTGTCCACCGTCGTCGCCGGCCACTCGGTAGGTGAGATTACGGCGTCCGCCATCGCCGGCGCGCTGACCGAGAACGATGCCATGAACTTCGTGCGCGAGCGGGCCAACGCCATGGCGCGCGCCGCCGCCCAGACCCCGACCGGCATGAGCGCGGTGCTCGGCGGCGATCCGGACGAAGTGCTCGCCGCGATCGAAGCGGCCGGACTCACCCCGGCCAACGCCAATGGCGGCGGCCAGACGGTCGCCGCCGGCACGCTCGAACAACTGCAGGCGTTCGCCGCGAATCCGCCGGCCAAGGCGCGGGTGATCCCGCTGAAGGTCGCCGGCGCCTTCCACACCGAACACATGGCCCCGGCGGTCAGCGCCCTGGAAACCCTGCGTCCCCAGCTGAAGCCGGCCCTGCCGTCGCTGACCCTGCTCTCCAATTACGACGGCGAACCGGTCTTCGGCGGCGACGAGAACCTGGACAGCCTGATCGCCCAGGTGTCGCGCCCGGTCCGCTGGGACAAATGCATGGAGAAGCTCGTGTCCGTCGGCGTCACCGGACTGCTGGAACTGCCGCCGGCCGGTACGCTGGCCGGGCTGGCGAAGCGCGGCATGAAGGGCGTGGCAACCATGGCCCTGAAGTCGCCGGAAGACCTGGAAGCGGCCCGCGCCTTCATCGCCGAGCACACCGAACAGACCCCCGTCCTGAACAGCACGTCTGGAGAATCCGAGCAGTGAGCACACCCGTCATCCAGCAGACCCCGCTACGCGACTTCACGCGCATCCTGGGCATCGGAGCGTACCGTCCGGACGTCATCGTCACCAACGACGACGTCTGCCAGTGGATCGACTCCTCCGACGAATGGATTCGCCAGCGGACCGGGATCGTCACCCGTCACCGGGCGGACGCCAACACGTCCGTGCTGGACATGGCCGAAGGCGCCGCCAAGGAAGCGATGGCTCAGGCCGGCATCACCGGCGACCAGCTCGGGGCCGTCCTCGTCTCTACCGTCTCCCATCCCTACGCCACGCCGTCGGCCGCCGCGGCCCTGGCCGACCGGATCGGCGCCACCCCGGCTCCCGCCTTCGACATCTCCGCCGCCTGCGCCGGATACTGCTACGGCATCGCGCAGGCCGACGCCCTGGTGCGTTCCGGCACCGCCGACTACGTGCTGGTGGTCGGCGCGGAAAAGCTCTCCGACGTCATCGACAACACCGAGCGGACGATCTCCTTCCTGCTGGGCGACGGCGCCGGCGCCGTCATCGTGGGCCCGTCCGACACCCCGGGCATCAGCAAGCCGGTCTGGGGCTCCGACGGCAGCAAGTGGGACACCATCAGCATGACCCACTCGCTCAACCACGTCCGCGAGCTCTCGCTGGCCGCAGAGGCGGCCGGCTCGCTCTCGGCCGTCTCGGACACCTTCGACGAGACGGACAGCAAGCTCTGGCCCACGCTGCGCCAGGACGGGCCGTCCGTGTTCCGCTGGGCGGTCTGGGAAATGGCGAAGGTAGCCAAGCAGGCGCTCGAGGCGGCCGGCCTGCAGCCCGAGGACCTCGCCGCCTTCGTGCCGCACCAGGCGAACATGCGCATCATCGACGAGATGGTCAAGCAGCTGAAGCTGCCCGAGAGCGTGGTCGTGGCGCGCGACATCGCCGATGCCGGCAACACCTCGGCGGCGTCCATCCCCTTGGCCACGCACCGCCTGTTGCAGGAGAACCCCGCGCTCTCCGGCGGGTTCGCCCTGCAGATCGGCTTCGGCGCCGGGCTGGTCTTCGGCGCGCAGGTCATCGTCCTGCCGTAGACTGCCTTGCGGTAGTCGGGCCTCCCCTACAATCCCACCAGAACCAGGCCGCAGACCGCGGTTTGACACCCCGTCCGGACACCGTCCGGCAGCACAAGAAAAGGAGCCACCATGGCTAGCAACGAAGAAATCCTGGCCGGACTGGCCGAGATCGTCAACGAAGAGACCGGCCTGGCCCCGGAGGCTGTCGAGCTGGACAAGTCCTTCACCGATGACCTGGACATTGATTCCATCTCGATGATGACCATCGTGGTCAACGCCGAGGAAAAGTTCGGCGTGCGCATCCCGGACGAAGAGGTCAAGAACCTCAAGACCGTCGGTGACGCCGTCAACTTCATCGTCAACGCCCAGGCTTAGTTCCGCGCCGCCCGGGGGCTTCCCGGGACTCGGCGGCCGGCGGGTGACCCCCGGTCCGGCCGCCGCACCGGATTTATTGCCCAATCACTATTGAGAGAATGAATCAATGGCACGCAAAGTAGTCATCACCGGCCTCGGCGCCACCACCCCGATCGGCGGCGACGTCCCCACGATGTGGCGGAATGCGCTCAAGGGCGTTTCCGGGGCCCGTACCCTCGAAGATGATTGGGTAGCCCAGTACGAACTGCCGGTGACGTTCGCTGCCCAGGCCAGCAACCGCCCGGACGAAGTACTGACCCGGGTCGAAGCCAAGCGGATGGACCCCTCCACCCAGTTCGCCGTGGTGGCGGCCCGTGAGGCTTGGAAAGACTCCGGCATCGAAGAGGTTGACCACGACCGCCTGGCCGTGGCTTTCGCCACCGGTATCGGCGGCGTGTGGACGCTGCTGGACGCGTGGGACACGCTGCGCGACCGCGGGCCGCGGCGGGTGCTGCCGATGACGGTGCCGATGCTGATGCCGAACGGCCCGGCCGCGGCCGTGAGCATGGACCTGGGTGCCCGCGCGGGCGCCCACACCCCGGTCTCCGCCTGCGCTTCCGGCACCGAAGCCATGGCCTTGGGCATCGACCTGATCCGCGCCGGCAAGGCCGACGTGGTCATGACCGGCGGCGCCGAGGCCGCGATCCACCCCATGCCGATCGCGGCGTTCAGCGCGATGCAGGCCCTGTCCAGGCGCAATGACGACCCCGAACGTGCCTCGCGCCCGTACGATCTGGACCGGGACGGCTTCGTGATGGGCGAAGGCGCCGGCGCGCTGGTGCTCGAGGCCGAGGAACATGCCCTGGCCCGCGGTGCCCGCATCTATGCCGAGCTTGCCGGCTCCGGCGTCACCGCCGATGCCTACCACATCACCGCCCCCGATCCCGAGGGACTGGGCGCCACCCGCGCGCTGAAGGCCGCGATGTTCGACGCCCGGGCACAGGCGACCGACGTGGTGCACGTCAACGCCCACGCCACGTCCACCCCTGTCGGCGACAAGCCGGAATACACTGCTCTGAAGGCCGCGCTCGGTGACCATGTCGACAACGTTGCGGTCTCCGCGACCAAGTCGCAGACCGGCCACCTGCTCGGCGCGTCGGGTGCTGTGGAGTCCGTGATGACCGTAATGGCTGTCTACGAACGCCGCGCTCCGGCCACGATCAATCTGGAGAACCAGGACCCGGAGATCCCACTGGACGTGGTCACCTCGTCCCGCGACCTGCCGCAGGGCGACATCGTCGCGTTGAACAACTCCTTCGGGTTCGGCGGCCACAACGCCGTCGTCGTGTTCCGCAACGTCTGACCGTTCACTCCAATGCTTGCCTGCGGGCAGCACGAAAGGGAGGGCGGCCGGTTTTCACCGGCCGCCCTCCCTTTTGCGTGGATGGAGGAGGGAGGGAAGAGCCGGCGTCAGCCGACCTGGTGCAGCCAGCGGACGGGGGCGCCTTCGGCGGCGTGGCGGAAAGGCTCGAGTTCTTCGTCCCATGCCTCGCCCAGGGCGAGGGACAGTTCGTGGTAGACGGCTGCGGGATCGCCGGCACCGGCTTCGTAGGCGTAGCGGATGCGGTCCTCGCTCACCATGATGTTTCCGTGAACGTCGGTCATGGCGTGGAAAATGCCGAGTTCGGGCGTGTGCGACCAGCGGCCGCCGTCCACCCCGGCGCTCGGCTCTTCGGCGACTTCATAGCGCAAATGGGCCCAGCCGCGCAGGGCAGAGGCCAGCATGGCGCCGGTCCCCTGCGCGCCGACCCACGACAGCTCGGCCCGGTACATTCCGGGCGCGGCAGGCTGCGGGGTCCACTCGAGATCCGTTCGCTTGTCCACGACGGATCCGACGGCCCACTCGATATGCGGGCACAGTGCCGAAGGTGCTGAATGCACAAACAGCACTCCACGCGTCATCACAACAGACATCCCATCCTCCATTTGCTGTAGGTACGTCTTCCCCAACGACCTTCAGCCTGTCAACGGATGGAACTTGTCAGTACTGCTGTTTCCGACGCTTCGTTCCTCATTGTGCCGTACGGCATCGAATTGCGCCAGTGTAACTACCAATGTGTTATGGCGTGTCGCCGGTTCCGCCGGTGCAGCCGGTCCGCCGGCTCCCCGGGGCGGCCGCGTTCCGGGCGGGCGGCCGGTCCCGCCCGCCGCTGCTGTCCGCGATCAGGCCCGCGGGTGCGCCTGCTGGTAGCTGCGGCGCAGCCGGTCCACGGAGACGTGGGTGTAGAGCTGGGTGGTCGCCAAAGTGCTGTGGCCGAGGATCTCCTGGACGGCCCGCAGGTCCGCTCCCCCGTCCAACAGGTGCGTGGCGGCGCTGTGCCGGAGGGCGTGCGGCCCGGTGGCCGAGGTGTCGCCGAGCAGGCCGAAGAGCCTCGCCGCGACGGAGCGCACCTGGCGCGGGTCCACGCGCCTGCCGCGTTGGCCGAGGAACAGGGCCGGACCGCTTTCCGCGGTGGCGAGCCTGGGCCTGCCGCGGCGCAGCCAGTCGTCCATGGCGACGGCGGCCGGCAGTCCAAACGGAACGGTGCGTTCCTTGTTGCCCTTGCCGAGCACTCGGATGGTCCGGCGTTCGTTGTCCACTTCGTCGATGTCCAGGCCCGCGAGTTCGCTGACGCGGATTCCGGTGGCATAGAGCAGTTCGATCATCGCCCGGTCCCGCAGGGGCATCGGCTCCCCCTCGGCGGCTTCCTCGGCGAGCGTTCGGAACAGCTCGTCGACCTGGGCCGGGCGCAGCACGGTGGGCAGCGAGCCGGTGCGTTTGGGCGCCTTCAGCCGGAGCGACGGATCGGTGTGGATGAGCTCTTCCCGCAACGCCCAGCCCATAAACGTGCGGGCGGTGGCCGTGCGCCGCGCCAGCGTGGATCGGGCCATGCCGGCTCCGTTCATCGCGCCCAGCCAGGACCGCAGGGTCCCGAGGGTGATGTCCGGCAGCTCCCGGGCACCGGTTTCCGCTGCGTAGCCGAGCAGGTGCCGGACGTCGGTCGCATAGGCGCGGATGGTATGTTCCGAGCGCGCCCGTTCCGCCTTCAGATAGCGGGCGAAGCCATCGAGGGCCGCGTCAAAGGCCTGCGGGAGCGGCTCGGTGCCCTGCGGTTCGGGTTGGTCTGCAGAGCTCATCCCCTCACTTTGCTGGTCCGGCCCGCCGAACTCAAGGAGGCGCACGGGGCACGGCTGAATTGCCGCCGCGCTCCTTCCCTGTGTCCTACTCAGTCCCGCCGCCCCCGGCGCCAGCCGGTGGCGTCCTGGACGGCCAGTCCTGCCGCTTCCAACCGGCCGAGCCCCGCGAGGACGGTGCGGACCGGGATGCCCGCGACCGTGGCGAGCTTGTCCACGGTGCTTCCCCGGCGAACCGGCAGGGCGTCGAGCAGCAGCAGGTCGTCCACGCCGAGTCCGTCGTGGTCGGCGAGCACCTCTTGGCCCCCGGCGGGCACTGTTCCCAGCGGTCCCGCGAGCTCGGCTGCCTCTGCGGCATCCGTGACGGCAGTCGCGCTCCCGTCGCGCAACAGCCGATGGGTACCGGCCGAGTTCGCGCTGTAGACGGATCCGGGGACGGCGCCCACGCCGCGGCCCAGCCCCGCGGCGTGATGGGCAGTATTCAGTGCCCCGGAGCGCCAGCGGGCCTCCACCACGATGGTTGCGGCGGCCAACGCCGCGATGAGCCGGTTTCGTTGCAGGAATCTCCAACGTGTTGGTGCGGCGCCGGGCGGCACTTCGGCCAGCAGGATCCCCCGTCTGGCGATGGCGCGGAGCAGTTCTTCGTTTCCGGCCGGGTAGTACCGGTCCAGGCCGCCGGCCATGACCGCCATGGTGGCGACATGTTCGGTTTCCGCCGCCAGGGCCGACCGATGGGCCTGCGCATCGATCCCGTAGGCCCCGCCGGAGATCACGCAATAGCCCCGCTGCGCGAGTCCGCTGCTGATGTCGCCGGTCACCTGGTTGCCGTAATTCGTGCTGTCCCGGGAACCGACAACGGCCACCGTTGTCCGGACGTCCGGGATGCCGCCGGTGAACCTTCCCCGCGCCCAGAGGCAGAGCGGTTCGCCCAGCCCGAGGTCTGCCAACGCGGCCGGCCACACGGCGTCTCCGGGAATGAGCACGGTGCCGCCAAGCCTGCCGATCACGACCAGGTCGCGTTCGGGCGCAAGGTCCTTGATGCGCGGCGCCCACCGCTCGAGGGCGTCGCTGAGCGGCTGGGCGTTGCCGGCAGAGGGTACGCGGTCGAGGGCGCTCAGCAATTCCGCCTGCAGACCGTGCCCGGCCTTGATCTGGCCGGTGGCGACCCTGAGGGCGTCGTGGGCGCCGGCAGCAGCGACCAGTGCCTGGCCGATCCAGTCAGACGGCTCCATCAGCCGGGACAGCGCCGCCCGGGCAAGGCGCTCGTCGGTGGACGGCAGTTGCGTCATTCTGGTCATCTCCTCCTGGCCTGCGGCCGCAGATGGGGACGGCATGGTCACGCCGCCTTGACCTGTTGGCGGAAGGCCAGCGCCGTGCCGACGCAGTCCCGGTCCGGCCGGTCCAGGCCGGACAGGTCGGCGAGCGTCCACGCAACGCGCAGGACCCGCGAGTAGCCACGGCCGGTCAGCACTCCGCATTCCATGGCCCGGTCCAGGTCCCTTGTGATAGCCGCCGGAAGCCGCAGCTTTCCGGTCAACAGTTCGCCGCTGATCTCCGCGTTCAACCCGATGCCCCACGGCTGCAGCCTCGCCCGCTGTGCCGTCCGTGCCACCGCTACCCGGGCGGCGACGGCCGCGCTGTCCTCCCGCCGCGCACCCGTGGCCATCATCCCCACAGTCAGCCGTGGCAGAGTCAGCTGCAGATCGATGCGGTCGGTCAAGGGGTTGGAGAGTTTGCCGAAGTAGCGGCGCCTCTGGTCGGGCGTGCAGGTACATTCCAAACCCTTGCCGCCGGAGAGCCCGCACGGGCAGGGGTTCGCCGCCATGACGAGCTGGAAACGGGCCGGGTAGGCGGCGCTGCCCGCCGCCCGGTGTACCACCAGCCGCCCGCTCTCCAGCGGCTGGCGCAACGCGTCGAGCACCTGCCGGTCGTATTCAGGTGCCTCGTCCATGAACAGCACCCCGCGGTGTGCCCGCGAGGCCGCTCCCGGGCGGGGCATGCCGGAGCCGCCCCCGATGATGGAGACCGCCGTTGCCGTGTGGTGCGGGCTCTCGTACGGCGGCCGCCGTACCAGCTCGGTCAGCGGGACGGCCGTGGCGCTCAGGGAGTGGATGGCGGTCACCTCCATGGCGTGGTGGTCGGGAAGATCGGGCAGGATGCCAGGCAACCGTTCGGCGAGCATCGTCTTGCCGGCACCGGGCGGGCCGACGAGCAGCAAATGATGGCCGCCCGCAGCGGCGACTTCCAGCGCCGCCCGGGCTTCATGCTGCCCGGCCACGTCCGCCAGGTCGGGGGCGGGCGCAGGAGGTGCTGCGGCCGGGACGGACGGGGCCAGCCGCTCCGGCGGGGCGGGACTCAGGCGGTCCGCGTCGGCGCCGAAGGCCATCAAGACCTCAACCAGATTGCTGAAGCTGCGCACCCGGGCGCCGGGCACCAGCGCGGCCTCGGCCGCGTTGGCGTCGGCAACGACAACATGCGGATACCCTGCTTCGACGGCCGCCATCACCGCCGGCAGTACACCCCTGACCGGCCGGAGCCTCCCGTCGAGGCCCAGCTCTGCCAGGAAGATGTTGCGGCCGCTGGGCCGGACGTCCCCCGCCGCCTGGAGCGAGGCCATCAGGATGGCCAGGTCGAAGCCGGAGCCCTTCTTCGGCAGCGAAGCGGGGACAAGGTTGACTGTGATCTTCCGCCTGCTGAGCGGGACCCCGGCGTTCTTCGCCGCGGCCTTGATCCGTTCCTTGGCCTCGGTCAGGGCCGCGTCCGGCAGCCCCAGGAGAATAAAGGCCGGGAGGGTTTGGCCGATGTCCGCTTCCACCTCGACGATGTGCCCGTTCAGGCCCACCAGCGCCACCGAGAATGTCCGTCCGAGCCCCATCAGCCGACGCCCTTCAAGTACTCGATCACGGGCCAACGCCCCTGCCCGTAGAGCACCGCGACGGCGTCCACCCTCATCGCCGTCCCGGTCATGCCGTGGTCGCGCAGCCACTGGTGCCCCAGGATGTGGAGTCGGCGGACCTTGGCGTCGGTGATGGCTTCGAAGGGGTGGCCGTAGTCGGTGCTGCGCCGGGTCTTGACCTCGGAGACCACGATGGTCGCCCCGTCCACGGAGACGATGTCCAGTTCGCCGTCGGGGCTGCGCCAGTTTCGGTCGATGACACGCTGGCCGGCGCCGGAAAGGTAGGACGCGGCCATCTCCTCACCGCGTCGGCCCAGGTCGTCTTTCGCTCTCATGCCCTCCAGCGTGGCGGCGACATGGGAAGGCAGCTTCACGAAACCCCAGGATGTGGACAGCACACCCGGAGCGGCAACCTGTGCAGGGCAGGGCGGCGCTGCGGCCGTGGACTCCGCCATGCCCGCCTTCGACACACGGTTACGTGCGGCAGTGGCGGGCGGCAGTCGCGGGCGGCGGCCACCGGCGGCGGACACGCCAGGCGGGGCATCAGCGGGGGTGCGCCGCGCCCCCGGCATGGGAGGGCAGGGCACCAGCCTCCGTTACGCTGAAGAAGTGATGCGCAGCACGCCTGGCCTGCGCTCCATATCAGCCACTGGATCAGCCTCCGGTCGCCCGCAGGTGGGCGGCATGCTGCAAGCTACAGGAACGGTTCAGGGCACGGCGTGCTGCTCGAAGACTCCGACCTCGTCTCCACGACCTAGGAAATCCCACCATGAGCAAAAAACTGATCACCGAGACGGCCTCGACGGTCAACGGCAACGTCTCCTTTTGGTTTGCCGAGGACGGGCTGCCCGCTCCCCGGCCGGCCCTGGCCGGCGACACGACGGCCGATGTCGCCATCGTCGGCGCCGGCTACACCGGGCTGTGGACGGCGTACTACCTCAAGAAGGCCCGGCCGGAGCTGGATATCGTCGTGCTCGAGAGCCGCTTCGCTGGCTTCGGCGCCTCGGGCCGCAACGGCGGCTGGCTGACCAACAGCATCACCGGCGGCCGCGGCCAGTACGTCAAGGCGCACGGCCGTGCGCTGGTGGGCCGCTTCCAGACGCTGCTGAACGAGACGGTGGACGAGGTCATCGCGGTCGCCGGTGCGGAGGGCATCGACGCCGGTGTCCGCAAGGGCGGCGAGCTGAATGTGGCCCGCAATCCGGCCCAGCTGGAACGGCTCAAGGCCCTGGCCGCAGCCGAGGCCGAGTGGCCCGAGGCCGGCGTCCGCCTGCTGAGCGCGGCCGAAAGCAGCGAGCGGGTCCGGATTGCCGGCACGCTCGGCGCCGTCCACCAGCCGCACTGTGCCCGGATCCATCCGGCCAAGCTGGTGCGCGGCCTGGCGGAAAGGGTGGGAGCCCTGGGCGTGCGCATCTACGAGGACACCACCGTCACCGAAATCAGCCCCCGGCTGGCGCGGACGGAGAGGGGTGATGTCCGGGCCGAGTACATTCTGCGGGCGACGGAGGGCTTCACCGCGAACCTGAAGGGCTCGCACCGCGAATGGCTCCCGATGAATTCGTCGATGATCGCCACCGAGCCCCTCGGAGACGACGTCTGGGCGGCGATTGGGTGGAATGAGTTCGACACCGTGGGCGACATGGCGCACGCCTACATGTACGCCCAGCGCACGGCCGATAACCGGATTGCGCTCGGCGGGCGCGGCGTGCCCTACCGGTTTGGCTCCAAGACGGACACGGACGGGGCCACCCAGCCCGAGACGATCCAGAACCTTGCCGCGATCCTGCACGACATGTTCCCGGCCACCCGCGGCGCACGGATCGACCACGCCTGGGCCGGTGTGCTGGGCGTGCCGCGCGACTGGAAGGCCACCGTCGGCCTGGACCGGGAGACCGGCATCGGCTGGGCCGGCGGGTATGTCGGCACCGGCGTGACCGCAACGAACCTGGCCGGCCGCACGCTGCGGGACCTGGTGCTGGACACGGAGAGCGAACTGACCACCATGCCGTGGGTGAATCGCCGGGTGCGCACCTGGGAAGTGGAACCTTTGCGCTGGATTGCCGTCCAGGCCATGTACGCGGCGTACTACGCCGCTGACAAGTCGGAAAACTCCGGCCGCACCTCAACCTCCCCGATCGCCAAGGCCGCAGACCTCATCTCCGGCCGCGCCTGAAGTACTCCACGACACCGTCCGCAAGACGTACATCACCCTGGACGGGGTCGGCGGCCGGTAGCCGCTCAGCCGCCGAGTCCGCCCTTGGGCAGGGTCAGGTCGTCGTTCTTTGCCAGTTCCTCGACATTGACGTCCTTGAACGTGATCACGCGCACGGATTTCACGAACCGGGCGGAACGGTAGACGTCCCAGACCCACGCGTCCTGCAGGGTCAGGTCGAAGTAGATCTCGCCGTCGGCAGAGCGCGCCTGCAGGTCCACGTGGTTGGCCAGATAGAAGCGGCGCTCGGTTTCCACGACGTAGCTGAACAGGCCGGCGACATCGCGGTACTCCCGGTAGAGCTGCAGCTCCATGTCGGTCTCGTAGTTCTCAAGGTCTTCGGCGCTCATGTATCCATCCTGCCCCAGATTGCCCCGCGGCGTTTACTCCGCGAGTTCGACGGCGGGCATCAGCGGTTCCTCGGGGGTCAGCCGCCAACTTCGGCGGTGCAGCTCCGAGGGACCGATGCCCAGCAAGGCGGCGCGGTGCGCGGCGGTGGCGTAGCCCTTGTTGATGTCCCAGGCGTAGTCCGGATAGTCCGCGGCGTAGCCGGTCATCATCGCGTCGCGCTCCACCTTCGCCAGCACGCTGGCCGCGGCCACGCTGAGGCACTGCAGGTCCGCCTTGATCCTGGTCCGGACCGGCGCGTCGCAGCCGGGCTGCGCGACGTCGTCGAAGAGCGACGGCTCCCCCGCCGACAGCCAGTCGTGGTTGCCGTCGAGGATCACGATGTCCGGGCGCGCGGTGGCCAGCACCTGGCCCCAGGCCCGCGCGCCGGCCAGCCGCAGGGCCGCCATCAGGCCCAGCGCATCGATTTCGGCCGCGCTGGCATGCCCCACGCCGTAGGCCGTCGCCCACTTGTGGATCTTGGGCACCAGGGCCACCCGGTCCGCCGGGCTGAGCAGTTTGCTGTCGCGGACGCCGCGGATCTGCTTGGCCGAGGTCGCGTCGATGGCCACCATCCCTACGCTGACCGGTCCGGCCAGGGCCCCGCGGCCCACTTCGTCCGCACCGGCGACCAGCCGGTGGCCCGCCTCCGCGAAGGACCGCTCGAAGCGCAGCGTGGGGTTCCTGCCGGTCACGGTGCCTCGTCCTGCCGGGCCAGGGCCGGCTTCCCGCCGCCGGACGCTTCGGACGGTTCCGGGACGCCGTCGAAGACCTCGGGGTAATTGCCCAGGAAGCCCAGCCGGTCCAGCGGCCAGGCGATGACGCTGGCCTTGCCCTCGACGGACTCGAGGTCCACGAAGCCCCTCGACGCCTCGTCCTGGTGTTCGCGCGAGTCCGCGGAATGGTTCCGGTTATCGCCCATGACCCAGATTTTACCCTCGGGCACCGTCACGTCGAAGGGAATCCGGGCGTTGTCCGAGCCCGGCGCCAGGTAGGGATCCTCGTCCAGCGGCTCCCCATTGACCGAGATGCGGCCATCGGCGTCGCAACAGACCACCTGGTCGCCGCCCAGGCCAATGACGCGCTTGACCAGGTGCTGCTGGGATGCGTCCGGCATCAGCCCGACGAAGGTGAGGATTTGCTGGAACCAGTTGCCTTCATCCGCCCCGTTCGGCGGCAGCCAGTTGAGCTTGTCCTGGAAAACCACCACGTCGCCGCGGCTGAGCTCAAACGGCTGCGGGACCAGCAGGTTCACGAAGATCCGGTCGTCGACCTCGAGCGTGTCCTCCATCGAGGTGGACGGGATGAAGAAGGCGCGGAAGAGGAAGGTCTTGATCAGGAAAGAAAGGACGACGGCGACCGCGACAATCGTGGCGATCTCCTTCAGCCACGACAACAGGGAGTTCCGTCCGGCGTTCTTGTGTTCGCGCTGGCGTTCGCGCTTCCGCGGCCCGGAGGCATCCGGCTGGTACCCGCCAGTGTCCTTCGGGTCCTGGTCCATACTCACTATCCTCGATTCTCCGCTGGCTGGGCATCCAACTGTATCCGCTCCAGCCCGGACACCCGGTCGAGCGGCCAGATGATGCTCAGCGGGCGGCCAATGACGCGCTCGACGGGGACCATGCCCCCGCCGGGCGCGCCGAGGAGGGCCCGCGAATCGGCCGAGGCCGACCGGTGGTCCCCCATTAACCACAATCTATCCTTGGGCACCTGGACCGAGAACTCCACCTCGCTGGGCGCGTCGCCGGGAAAGAGGTAATCCTCCTCGACGGGCTCGCCATTGACCAGCAGCCGCCCGTCCGGGCCGCAGCACTCGACCGAGTCCCCCGGCAGGCCGATCACGCGCTTCACGTAGATGGTGTCGCTGCCGGCAATGCCCAGCCACTGGCCGGCCTGCTGCGCGGCGTCCACGAACGGGGACTTGCCGCTATTAAAGGGCGCGAACGAGCCCCGCCCGTCGAAGACCACCAGGTCGCCCCGCCGGATCCCGCCGAAGTGGTAGTCGGTGCGGGAAACCAGGACACGGTCGCCGGTCTCCAGCAGCGGCTCCATCGAGCCGGACGGGATGTAGTACACGTCCAGCAGCGTGGCGCGCACGACGGCGCTGAGCACCACGGCGCAGGCGACGACGGCCAACACAAAACGCCAGCCCGGAAGTCCGGGCCGGCGTCTTGGTTGTTCCCCCGAGGCTTCGGGGGAACCAGGGAGGTGCTGCACTGGTTAGGTCAAGAAGTTGCCGGTGGGCAACTTTACTTGGCGGTGCCGAAGTCGCGCTTCTCCTTGATGCGGGCTGCCTTGCCGTGGCGCTTGCGCATGTAGTACAGCTTGGCGCGGCGCACGTCGCCCTTGGTGACGACCTCGATGTGGTCGATGATCGGGGAGTGTACCGGGAAGGTACGCTCCACGCCCACGCCGAAGGAAACCTTGCGGACGGTGAAGGTCTCGCGGACACCATGGCCCTGGCGGCCCATGACGAAACCCTGGAAAACCTGGATACGGGCGGTCTTGCCTTCGATGATGTTCACGTGCACCTTAACGGTGTCGCCGGCGCGGAACTCGGGAACGTCGCTGCGCAGCGATGCTGCGTCAACAGAGTCGAGGATATGCATTTCTCACTCCTGGTGAACGCCACAGGTCATTCACTTTGGTCACGGCAGGACGGTCAGGCGGTGCCTGCAACGGTTGCTGCCGAAATTCAGGAAACCGGCCATCCGGGAATCGGCGGCCGGAGAGTCCGGCTGTTGGCGACGCTCCCCCTGTGGCAGGAACGTGCCCAGCGGACACAATCCTCTATTTTGCCACACGGCAGGGCCCAAGCTCTAATTCCGCCGCCCAAGCCCTACATGCCGCCCCAGCCCTACATGCGGCGTGGCTGAAGCTCCGGGTGCGCCGAATCCGGCACGACCCGCTCGGGCGTAACGGTGTAGCCGAGTCCGGCCAGGGTAGCGCGGTCCTGCTTGTCCAGGGTTTCCGGATCCAGGGCCAGGACCAGGTCCGGGCGGCGCGCGGCGGTGCGGCGCAGCTGTTCGTCGCGGCGGTGCCGGGCAATCTTGGCGTGGTTTCCGCTGAGCAGCACGTCCGGGATACCGCGGCCGCGCCACTCGGAGGGTTTGGTGTAGACCGGATACTCCAGCAGCCCGTCCGAGTGGGACTCCTCCACCAGCGAGTCGGGGTTGCCGACGACGCCGGGAACCAGCCGGCCCACGGCCTCGACCATCGCCAGCACGGCCACCTCTCCCCCGTTCAGCACGTAGTCGCCGAGGCTGACCGGGCGGACCCGGAAATGCCCGCCCGCCCAGTCGAGGACGCGCTCGTCGATGCCTTCGTAGCGGCCGCAGGCGAACACCAGATGGTCCTCGGCGGCGAGCTCGTAGGCGAGGGCCTGGTTGAAGACCTCGCCGGCCGGGGACGGGACGATCAGGACCGGCCGGGCGGCGGCCGGTTCGGGGACCGTGTCCGCGGCGGGCTCCGGGCGGGCCGGCACGTCCCCGCGGGGGCTCGCGGCAACGACCGATTCGAGCGCCTGCGCCCAGGGTTCGGGCTTCATGACCATGCCCGCGCCGCCGCCGTACGGGGTGTCGTCGACGGTGCGGTGGCGGTCGGTAGTGAAGTCGCGCAGGTCGTGGACCTGCAGCTGCAGCAGCCCGTCCTGGCGCGCCTTGCCGATCAGCGACAGGTCCAGCGCGGCCAGGTACTCCGGAAAGATGCTGACGACGTCGATGCGCACCTAGCGCTCCCCCTCGCCGTCGTCGGGGGCCTCCTGCGCATCCGGCGAGTTCAGCTCGAACAGCCCGGCCGGCGGGGTGAGCCGGACAAAGCCCGCCTCCACGTTTACCTCCGGCACGATCTCCTCGACGAACGGCACGAGGACTTCCCCGCCGTCCAGGTCCTCCACGACCAGCAGGTCCTGGGCGGGCATGGTGTTCAGGCCGGAGACCTTGCCGACCGCGTCTTCCCCTATGCGCACCTCGAGGCCGACGAGCTCGTGCTCGTACCACGCGTCGTCGTCGTCCTCGACGTCCTCGGTGTCGACGAAGAGCCTGGCGCCGCGGAGTTCTTCGGCGCCGTTGCGGTCGGCGACTTCATGGAAACCCAGCAGCAGGATGTCCTTGTTCCAGCGGGCACTGCGCACCGTCAGCGGCCCCAAACCGGCCGGCTCCACGGTCAGCTCGACGTCGGGGACGAAGCGATCGGCCGGAGCGTCGGTCAGCACCTGCACCGTGACCTCGCCCCGGATGCCGTGCGGCTTGCCGATCCGGGCAACTTGTACCTGCATGCAGACTCCTTTGGAAGAAAAACGTCCGGCCCCTGGACCATTATCTGGTACAGGGGCCGGAGGTTATGGAATGGGTGCCCGGCTCGATGCCGGGCAGGCGCCGATCCGGATCAGCGGCGGCGGTCGGTATCGACCACATCCACGCGGACCTGGTCATCGGCCAAGGCGTTCACCACGGTGCGCAGTGCGCGGGCGGTGCGGCCCTGGCGGCCGATGACGCGGCCCAGATCCTCCGGATGAACACGCACCTCGATGATGTCACCGCGGCGGTTGCTCTTCTGCGTTACCTTGACGTCGTCAGGACTGTCAACGATCCCGCGGACCAGATGATCGAGCGCTTCGGCCAGCATTACTCAGCCTTTTCGGCTTCGTCTGCGGCTGCTTCCTCGGCCGGAGCCTCGGCAGCTTCTTCCTTCTTGGCCTTCGGGGTGATGGCCTCGGGGACGATCACGGAGTCCTTTTCGGGAGCCACGAAGGCTTCCTTGGCAGCCTTGGTCTTGAGGGTGCCTTCCTGGCCCTCAATGCCCTTGAACTTTTGCCAGTCGCCCGTGATCTTGAGCAGAACTTCGGCCTGCTCGGTCGGCTGGGCGCCGACGCCGAGCCAGTACTGGGCACGCTCGGAGTTGATCTCGATGAACGAGGGCTCTTCGGTCGGGTGGTACTGCCCGATCTCCTCGATGGCACGGCCGTCGCGCTTGGCGCGGGCATCCATGACAACGACGCGGTAGTGGGCAGAGAACTTCTTACCGAAGCGCTTAAGGCGAATCTTTACGGCCACTGTTGTGGTCACTCCTGGTTCTGAAAATGGGCGAACCCGTATGTCTGCTCCCGTGGGGCGGGCCATGGTTGGGGTTCAAAGGACAAGATACACACGCGGAGAGAGGGGCCGCGCAGATCGAGTACCTGTCTATTGTGCCAGATGGGAACCAATCCGCGCGACTTGGCGACGGCGGCGCGTTGCCACCGGTTCGGCGGCAGGCACTTCAGGCCGCTCGACCCGGGAAACGTCAGGCTTCGGCGGTCGTGGACCAGACGTAGAGCTGCTGGCGTTCGGCCTGCTCCGCCAGCGACGCCAGCTGTGCAATCCGGCGCACGTTGTCTTCGGCGATGGCCCCGCTGAACGGCATGTCCTCTTCCGCGGCCCACCGCGAGGCAACCTCCGGGATCAGGGAGGCACCGTCGTCGTCGGTGTAGGTCAGCAGTTCGGCCAGCGACTGGACCATGGCATCCGGGGCGACCATCAGGTAGTCGCTGGAGACGTCGGCCATGTCCAGGGCCTCGCCGCCGGCGGCGCCGACGGCCTTCGCGGCCAGGCCGCCGAGGATCTCGACCTCAAGGTCGGTGACCCCGTTGAGGCGAAGGCTGGGCGCATCCTCGACCTCGGCCATCGGCCCGTCGGTTTCCCCGCGGGAGTCGACGCTGGCCTCAAGCTCGGCGGCGCGCCGGACGGCGACATCGTGGGTGGCGACGAAGATTTCGGTGGTTCCGGACATCTGCAGGTCCTTCCGCGGCTAGACCGAGTGGTACCTCTTCAGCCTAGCCGCACCGGGCGGGATTCCGCCTCAGCCGACGGCGACGCGCAACTGGTTGCGCCACGGGTCCTCGAAGCGCAGCTCGGCCCCGGTGTGGTGGTGGGCGATGCCGGCGCTGGTGAGGCGTTCGGTCAGGGCGCCGACCTCGTCCTCGGTCGGCACGTGGATCAGCACCTCGCCCAGACCCAGGGTGTCCTTGCGCGGCCCGGCGCCGCGGCTGTTCCAGACGTTCATGGCCATGTGGTGGTGGTAGCCGCCGGCGGCGACGAACAGTGCCTGGCCGTGCCAGCCGGCGGTGCGTTCGAAGCCGAGGGTCTTCACGTAGAATTCCTCGGCGACGTTGGTGTCGCCGACCTGCAGGTGCACGTGGCCGATCCCGGCGCCGGCCTCGCGCTGGGTGGACAGCGACTCCTCGGTCAGGTGGCTCTGCAGGTAGGTCTGGGGGTTCAGGGCCAGGCTGTCCATGTGGACCTCCTTGCCGTCGGCGGTCTCGTTCCAGGACCACTGGTCGCGGGGGCGGTCCCAGTAGAGCTCGATGCCGTTGCCCTCCGGGTCGGTGAAGTAGAACGCCTCGCTGACCAGGTGGTCGGCGCTGCCGGCGAACCGGGAGGGGTCGGTCTGCGCCGCGGTGGCCACGGTGGCGGCCAGGTCCGACTGGTTCTCGAACAGGAAGGCGGTGTGGAAGAGGCCGGCTTCGCCGCGCGACGGCAGCTGCAGCCCGTTGGCCGGGGCCAGGTGGAGCAGCGGCGTGGTGCCGCGGCCCAGGTAAACCCCGCCGAGTCCCTCGGAGACCGGGTCCAGTCCCAGCGCCCGCTGGTAGTAGTTGGTCATGTTCTTCATGTCGCCGACCTTGAGCATCACGGTGCCCATGCTGAGGTCGGCCGAGAGCAGGTCCTGGGGGTTTACTTGAATGTTCATGCAATTAACAATACTTGAAGCTTCACGTTTATTCCAGTCCGAACGCCTGCCGGTGTATCAGTGGTCAGCGGCGGCGCCGGTACGCCAGGTAGCTGCCCAGGGCCACGTCTCCGGCCGCCTGCAGCACCAGCCCCAGCGCGCCCGCGCGCAGGAACCGGGAGCTTGCGGGCCGGCGTCCGGCGGCGCGCAACAGCAGGGCGGCGCCGGTGGCGGCCGCTGCGGCGCTGCC